>CBJMYK010000010.1:0-14437 GCA_966433795.1 uncultured Thiobacillus sp.
TCAAACTGGGATTCAAGCTCGGCTTCGGCGGCGCCTTCACCTGGCCGCGCGCCAATCAGTTGCGGCGCCTCGCCGTCGAATTGCCGCTCGACGCGATCGTGCTCGAGACCGACAGTCCCGACATCCCGCCGGTCTGGCTCGGGCGCGGGCGCAATTCCCCCGTAGAACTGCCGAGGATCGCGCACACGCTGGCCGAATTACGCGATATGGATAGCGAAATCGTCGCCCGCGTTACGACGCAAAACGCGCGCGACGTATTGGCTCTGGCCTCGGCCTAAGCACCGCAAGGAAAGCCCTCACCGCTCGAGACCGGCGACCAGGCGGATTTCGGCGGGAAAAGACGACAGGACGGTCTGGTTCTTTCCCTTTTTTTTCGCGGCATACATGTTCTTGTCCGCCTCGTGGATCATGCCCTCCGATCCGAGTGCGGCGGCATACGCGCCACTTACGACGACGATTCCCGCCGATGCCGTGACGTCGACCCGATGGCCGTCGACGTGCTCGATCGACGCGACCGCCTGAAGAATCCTCGCCGCCACATTTTCCACGCGCTTTTCGTTGTCCTGCGCATTGAGCAGCACGACAAATTCGTCGCCGCCCAGACGCGCGAGCACATCTTCTCCGCGCAAACACTGACCGACGCGCCGTGCCGTCTCCTTCAATAAGCCATCCCCGTGCGCATGCCCGAGGCTGTCGTTCACCTGTTTGAAGCCATCGAGGTCGAAATAAAGGAGGGCAATGGCGGCATGCGTGCGCTGGGCATGCGAAACCGCCTTCTGCAGCTGGGAAAAAAACGCAGCCCGGTTGGGTAAGCCGGTAAGCGTGTCGGTCAACGCGATCTCCTCCATCTCGCCCGCGTAGCGCGCAAGCTGGGCCCGGCTTTCGTGGTATCCGCGGATCAGGCTCGCGACGTAGGCGGGAATGGCGACGTTAAGCAGCACCAAACTGAATATCCAGATCGGATGCTGGCTCCAATACGGTGAGAAAATCCCCAGGTAGACGAGTCCTCCGCACGCCAGCGCCGAAGAAAAGGCCATCCATTTCACGCCGAATCGAATCCCGTTGCCCAGCGAAATCCAGAGATGCAAAAAAGCCGCGATCGCGCCCAACTCCGCGGTAAGCAGCATGGTCACGAAGCACCCCGCCTGATCCAACGCGATCGTGACGAGCCGCCGGCCCGGGTACCGGCCGGGACGACACTTCACGATCGCTCTGTGTACCATGGCCCAGGCGTAGAACACGGCGGTCCCGATCATTCCGACATACGCTTCGGCACGGGCGCCATTCAGCGCCCAGAACAGAAACCATGCGAATAGAAACGGCAACGGTATGCCAAGACGGATATGGCACTGCTGCAGTTCCAGGTCCTTGACCTGTGGGTTATTGAAGACGCCGCGCATATCGGCAGACCAGCGTGTGCTGCGGAAAGGTTGAAATCCGGCGCTGAGTTTTTTTCTGCCGGGCCTGTGCTTCGCTTTGCGGGGCGTCCGAGGCGCCGCGCCTGTTTCGAGGCAAGGTAGCGGCCAGAAACGCGCAAACTTTACTTTGGGGGCGGCGGCGGCGGCGCGTCGGACCGGTTCTCGAACCGATTCAATCCGCGTACCCGAATTCACCCACCCACTCGCCGCGCCGGTAATCGATCGCGAGCCAGTTCGGGACGTAGGGACGCGGATTTTCGAGCGGAAAGCCTTCGGAGGGCGGCGTCGCACCGCCCTCGGCGACGCTGCAGCGCCGCGTCATGATCGGCGTGAAGCGGATGGCGAGCTGCGGGTTCACCACGGTCGCGTTCTCGCTGCACTCGCCGAAATGGACCCGCTTGCGCAGCAGGCAGGAAAACAGTAGCTCCATTTCCGCGACCAGCGGGGCGCTGCGCCGATCCAGTGCCTTCGCGGCGGCGCCGGTCAGGCGTATCTCGACGGTCTTGCCGTGCAGGATGACTTTCATTGCGCCTCCCGAAGAATGGACGTCTCTCTTCTACGGTCGTCGCTCGCCGCCGCTGTAGGGAGCGCTGTCCGCACCTCAGAAATCGCGCTCGACCTTGAAGCCGCTGATGACGATGTCGCCCGCGACCATGCGCGCGCCGTGGTTCACGGCGTCGAGGATGTCGCTGTCCGACCACCCCGCGCCGCGCGCCGCGGCGAGGTCTGCGGCGCTGACGCCGCGGGCGTCGCGCGTCGCCTTGAGGACCAGCCCGAGCAGCAGTTTTTCCGGCGCAGTCAGTGGGCTGTCGTTGAAGTCGGCGCGGGTCGCGGCGACCTCTTCGGGGGTCCAGCCCGCGGCGTCGATCAGCATGCCCGCGTTCATGTCGATGCAGTAGTCACAGCTTCCGGCCTGCGAGACGAGCATCCGGATGCACGCAGTCAAGGGCAGCGAGAGCGTCGGATGCTGCATGATGCTGCCGTAGTACTCCCACTGATGGCGGAGCAGAAACGGATTGGCGCTGAAGACCTGGATCGCGGCCGGGACGTGGCCCCAGGCCTGGCGGATCTGGCCGTAGATCTCGGCGACCTCGCCGGTTGCCTGATCGGGTGTGACGGTGTCGAGAATGCTCATGTCCCCTCCTTGGTTAGTGATGCCCGCCCGTCATATCCAGCGCCGCACGCGCGCCTTGTAAAGGCGGTAGGCGTCGCCGAACCGGGCTTCGAGATGCGCTTCTTCATGCCGGATCACGCCGAAACGCAGCGTGGCCCAGATCAGCGGAGCGAAGGCCAGCGGCCATAGCGTGCCCAGCAGGGCCGAGATGCCGCCGAGCAAGAACCAATCGCCGAGGTAAATCGGATTGCGGCTGAAGCGGAAAGGCCCGCTCGTGCAAAGCGCCGACGCAGCGGCATACGGATTGACCGTCGTGTGGTGGCGCGCGAAGGTCCACAGCGTCCAGATGAATAGGGCCAGGCCTACGCCGACCGACGCCCAGCCGCTCGCGCGCGTCGCCGCCCCGAGGTCGAGCGGCCACGGCCACAGGTTCCGATCGAGCCACCAGCCCCCCAGCAGCGCGAGGGCGTAGGGGGCCGGCGGCAATATCCAGGTCCGGGGGCGGCGCGCCTCATCCTTCATGTTTGCCTCCGCCATTCGCTTCACCAGCACCCGGATGCGCGCCGAGCACCGCCGCCTGATAGCGTGCGAGCAGCGCGGGATCCTCGATCGAGCCGTGATGATGGACCTGCCTCCAGCCGTCGCCCGCGTCGCGGAACACCCGGCTGGTTCGGATCGCCAGGGCGATTTCGTGACCGTCGCAGCGGAAATAGCCGCGCTCGCGGCCCACCGCATAGGAAAGCTCCGAGCCGGCGTGCAGCGTGTAGTCATGGAATTCCACATACACGGCGGCCCGCCCGGAAAACACCCGTTCATAGAGCGCGCGGATCTCGGCCCAGCCGCGCCGGATGCCACCCAATGGATTGTCGAGCGCGATGTCGTCGGTCTGGGCCCAGTTCCGCGCCATCAGCCCGAGGTCGCGCCCATTGAAGGCCGCATAGAACTGCTCGAGCGCGACCTGCGGCGTCGTCGCGGCGGCTCCTGCCCGGCCGGCGTAGCCTGCTCCGCTGATTGGTTCAGCGATCGGCTGCATGGGTCTCGGGTTTCAGCGTATCGAGAAAGCGGCCGAGCTGCGCGAGGCAGCTTCGGTAAGCCGGCACCGACTGCGTGTTCTTGCTCATTCCGACGCAGCCTTCCAGCGCCGACACGATGAAAAAAGCGGTGGCTGCGGGATCGACGTCGGCGCGTACCTGGCCTGCACGCAGGCCGCGCCCCAAGGCGGCGGCGAGTGCGGCAACCCAGGCTTCGAATACCCGATTCAGACGCAGGCGAAAATCCTCGTCGACCGGGCTCATCTCCTGCATCAGATTGTTGAGCGGACAGCCCAGCGCGACGACCGCCGGATCGTCCTCGGCGGCCTTGGCGGCAAGCAAGGCCTGCATCGCCTGCAGCGGCTGGTGGGTTTCCTCGAGCGGCGCGAACATCATCGCCGCAAGGCGTGGCCGGATCACCTCGTCGACGACCGCGAGGCCGAGGGCTTTCTTGTCGGGGAAGTGATGATAGAGCGCGCCCTTGGTCAGTCCCGTATCGCCGAGGATTTGCGCGAGCGATGCAGCCTGGAAGCCGTTGCGATGAATTTCCGCGAAGGCCGCTTCGAGGAGGGTCTGGCGCGTGAGGTCGGAAGTCTTGGCGGAAGCGTGCATGGCTTCATCATACATACCGGTTGGTATGTGTCAAGCAAGCACTCCTGGGCGGGGTGAAGCCAAGGTTGAATTCTGCCGTCGCCGCCGCCGACGCGGTCAGCGCACTTCGCGCTGGCTCGTCGCGCGCAGGAATTCATTACGCAGTTGGTCGCTGTCGCGGAAGCAGCCAGTGAACGCCTGGGTAACGACGCGCTCGTCGCCGCGCCGGTCCTCGCCGAGCAGCAGGCACAGCTGCTCGGCTTCGATGATGCAGGCGGCTCCGCGCGCGCGCCCGTGTGTCGTCAGCGCTTCGGCTATGTCGCGCGTCATCCACTCCTGGTAAGTGAAACGGTGGCCGATCGCATCGACCATGCGCGCGATGCGCCCGAAGCCGTGCAAGCGCCCGCCGGGGATGTAGGCGACGTGCGCGACGCCGCGAAACGGGACGAGGTGGTGCGGGCACACGCCGTGGACCGCGATGCCTCGCACGACGACCATGTCGTCGCGGTCGTCGGCAAAACCCTCCCCGAGCGCGTCGGCAGGCGTCACGGCATAACCGCCGAGCAGGCGTTTCTGCCACAGCTCACGCACCCGCTGCGCGGTGCGTCCGGTATGCACCGAGTCCGCGGCGACGCCGCAGGCCGCGAGCATATCGTTGACCGCCCGCTCGAACGCGACCGGGTCGAAAGCCGCGGTCTGCGGGATGCCGACGCCGCCTTCGCCCGCTGGCGTGTGACAGCCGTCGTGGTCGCAGGCGTCGGCCATCAGTGCAAGGTCGCCTTGAGGAATTCGAGCGTGCGTATCCACGAGTCCTTGTCCGCCGCGTTGTCGTATTTGAGCGGCAGGCCGAACTGGGCCGCATAGCTGTCGGCCTCGCGGTTGGTGAAGGTGTGCTTGACGCCGGGGTAGGAAACGAACATGTAGTCGGCCTTTGCGTTGTCCATCTCGGTCTTGAACGCCTCGACCTGCTCGGGCGGGACGATCGGATCGGCTTCGCCATGGAAGACGCGCAGCTTCGCCTTGATGTCGCCGGGCTTCACCGCGATATCGGTCGCGAGCACGCCGTGATAGCTCACGGCCGACTTGAGTGGCATCCGCGCGCGCACGACGTTGAGCACGACGCCGCCGCCGAAGCAGTAGCCGAGTGCAGCCGTCTCGCCCTTCTTGACGTTCGGCTGCTGGTCGAGAAATTCGCGCGCGGCGTCGACGCGCGAATAGGCGAGCTGGGGATTCTTGTTCACCTGGCCGGCCAGCGCGCCCGCGTCCTTGGGATTGTCGGCGACCTGGCCCTCGCCGTACATGTCGACGACGAGCGCGATATAGCCCGCCTCGGCGAGCATGCGTGCACGCTTTCTCGGATAGTCGTTCGCGCCCCACCACTCCGGAACCACCAGCACGCCGGCGCGCTTGCCCTTGGCCGCGTCGTCGTAAGCGAGGTAACCCTTCATCACGGTGTCGCCGGCCTTGTAAGTGACGTCCTTGCCGACCACCGCGGCGAAGGCGGAAGAAGTGAACAACAACAGCGACAACGCGAGCGCAGTTTTCATGGGCATCTCCGGAGCGACCGCGATTGCGATCAGGTTGAGCGGGCGAAAAGCATACCCCGCCGGATGCCGGAATAACAACCGCGCGCCGGGCGCGGTATGTGACGCCATGCAAAGCTCTGCCGTCGCCCCCTGCGCGTCGCAGTAAAATCGACGCCCTTCCCTTAGTCGGCCCCTCTCATGAGCGAACCGATTCGCCTCGCCAAGCGCGTCGCCGAACTTTGCACCTGCTCGCGCCGCGAGGCCGAGCGCTACATCGCCGGGGGCTGGGTGCGCGTCGACGGCGTCATTGTCGAAGCGCCGCAGTTTCGGGTCGCCGCCGATCAAAGCGTCGAGATCGATCCTGCGGCCGACCTCGACCAGTGCGACGTCGTCACGCTGCTGCTGCACAAGCCGCCGGGCTACCACGCCGATCCCGGCGCGCCGGGCGACGCCAGGCTGGCATCCCATCTGCTCGATATGTCCCGCCTCTGGGTCGAGGACACGTCCGGCATGCGCCCACTGAAAAAGCATCTTTCCCACCTGACCCTCTGCGTGCCGCTCGAGGCCGACGCAGCGGGTCTCGTCGTCTTCACGCAGGACTGGCACGTTGCGCGCAAGCTCAGTAGGGACGCGGCAGCATTGGAACACGAAATCGTCGTCGAGGTGGCGGGCGAATTGGGGCCAGGCGGACTCGTACAGCTCAATCGTGGTCTGCCCTACCGCGGCCGCACCCCGCCTGCGATCAAGGTCAGCTGGCAGAGCGAAGGGCGCCTGCGGATCGCGCTGAAAGGCGTGCAGGCGGGGCAGATCGCTCACCTGTGCGAAGCCGCCGGTCTGCGCATGCTATCGATGAAACGCATCCGTCTCGGGCGCGTCCCACTCGGCAAACTGCCGCCCGGGCAGTGGCGTTATTTAGGTCGGGACGAACGCTTCTGACTGTGGGCGCGCGACTCTGCGGCGATTGGCGCGGAGAAATGCCGAGACATCCTCGGCGGCCAGCGGCGCGCTGAACAGATAGCCTTGCATGAAATCGCATTGGTGGCGCAGCAGATAGTCGCGCTGCCCGGCGGTTTCCACGCCTTCCGCGACGACGGTCAGGCCGAGGTTGTGCGCGAGCGCGAGCGTGGCGGCGCTGATCTCGGCGTCGCTGGGGTCGGTCTCGATGTCGCGGACGAAGGTCCGGTCAAGCTTCAGTACCTGGATCGGCAGGCGCTTCAGATAGGCGAGCGACGAATAGCCGGTGCCGAAGTCGTCGATCGCGAGCTGAATGCCGAGATCGCGCAGCGCCTGCAACTGGCCGATCGCGCGTTCGGGATTTTCCATTGCAACCGATTCGGTGATCTCGAGCTCGAGATCCGCGCCGTCGAGGCCATGGCGTCGCAACAGTGCTTCGACCGCATGGACGAGTTCCGGCGACCGCAGCTGTTGTGCGGACAGATTCACCGCGACGCGCAGGTCGTCGATGCCTTCGGCACGCCATGCCGCGAGCTGTCGGCAGGCCTCTTCGAGCACCCAGTTGCCGAGGGCCTCTATGAGCCCTGATTCCTCGGCGATCGGAATGAACTTGAGCGGCGGAATACTGCCAAGCTCGGGATGGTCCCAGCGGGCGAGGGCCTCGACGCCGAAACTGGTGCCGTCGGCAGCGCGTACCTGCGGCTGATAATCGAGGCGCAGCCCGCCGTTGCGCAGGGCGTGGTGCAGATCGTTCTCGAGCCCGAGACGTTCGCTCGCGGCAGCGTTCATGGCTGCGGTGAAGTACTGGACGTTGTTTCGCCCCAGTTCCTTCGCGTGGTACATCGCCGTGTCTGCATTCTTCATGAGGGTCGGCCCGTCGTCGCCGTCGCTCGGGTAGATCGCAATGCCAATGCTCGGACTCGAATGCAATTCCTTGCCGTCGAAGACGTAGGGCTGGCCGAGCGCGCGCAGGATCTTGTCGCCGAGCGGCGCGGCGTCCATCTCGTCGCCGATGCGTGTCAGCACGACGATGAATTCGTCGCCGCCGAGGCGCGCGACGATGTCGCTTTCGCGGACCGTTTCGCGCAGCCGTCGCGCGACTTCGATCAGCAACAGATCGCCGATGTGATGACCCAGCGTGTCGTTGATCGTCTTGAAGCGATCCATGTCGATGAACATCACGGCGACACCGAGGGCGTCGCGGTGCGCCGAAAGAAGCGCCTGGTCGAGCCGGTTTTCCAGGTTGTAGCGATTGATCAGCCCCGTGAGCGGGTCATGGTGCGCGAGGTAGTCGATGCGCGCCTCATTCGCCTTGCGCTCGCTGATGTCCGCATAGCTCGCGATGTAAAACATGACGGCCTGCTCGGCATCGGGAATCGCGGAGATCGAGGCCCACTTCGGGTACAGCTCGCCGTTTTTCTTGCGGTCCCAGAGCTCACCGTTCCAATAGCCGACCGCTCGCAGCGAATGCCACATCTCGTCGTACACGGCCCTTGGCGTCCTGCCGCTGCCAAAGAACTTCGGATCCTTGCCCATGACGTCTTCGAGGCTGTAGCCGGTCTGCGCCGTAAACGCGGCATTCACGTTGACGATACGATTGAAGCGGTTCGTGATCAGCATGGCTTCGCCGCTGCTGTCGAAGGCGTTGGCATACTGGCGCAATTCGGTCGCCACAGTCTCGGCGTCCTGCCGGGCCTTTTCCAGTTCATTGCGCCCGCGCGCGAGCTTCTCGACCATGTCGTGCATGGCGTTCGTCAACTGCCCGACTTCGTCTCGCGAATCCGAAACAAGGTTGTTGCCGAGGTCGCCCTGCGCGATTCGTTCCGACCAGCGCAGCAGGTCCGAAATGCGGCCGCTGGCACGACGCGATACGTAAAACGCCATGCCGAGAAGCATTGTTCCGCCCAGGAAACCGACCCCGAGGTTGATCTGCAGATTGCGGTTGGCCGCGGCCGCCAGTCCTTCCCGGCTCGCCGCGATATTCTCGAGGGTGCGGTGCATCAGCGTCTGCATCGCCGCCTGTATGCTTGTCAGGTGTCGGTCCTCGATTGCGGTCAGTAACTCGAACGCCGACTCCTTCTCGAATTCCTGACTGAGCACCACGGCCTCGCGTATCGCCGCCAAATAGGCCATAACCTCGTCACCGAGCACGCCCGCCTCGCGCGGTGTCGGCCGATGCTCCGTCAAATCGTGCTTGACCACCTTAGGGAGATTGCGCGTAAGACGCCCCGCAACGGTGTCGAGGTCGGCCTTGACCTGCGCCATGCTCGCCGCGCTTTCGCTCGTCAGGTGCTTGAGGCTCAGGGCGCGTACGTTGGCGATGTCCTTATCGATATCCTGCAGCGCTTTCAGGCGTTCACCGCTCGCGAAGGACATTTCACTTAGTGCTTGAACGGAAGCTTGCAAGGCGGCGGCCGACGCCAGGACAGCCACGGCGCCGACGACTCCAACCACCACGATCGGCGCAATCAGCTGATTGAACAGCGAGAAGCTCTTGAAGTACCGGAACATGCCGCGCCGAACCCTGGTCAAGCGCGGCCGCGAGCCAGTGCCCAGCCCAGCGCGGTCAAGGCACGCTCACGTCAAAGCCTTCGGCTTCGAAGATGTCTCCGACGGCCTGGCTTTGCAAAAACTTGAAGAAGGCGCGTACGTCGGCGTCGGCCGCGGCGTCTCCGACGGGCGCCACGTAATAGCGGATCGGTGTGTGCAGGGATTTCTCGATCGTGTGCAGTGGCCGCAACGCGCTTCCGACGTGGGTTTTGAACACGATGCCCACCGTCGGCGAGCGCGAAGAGGCCAGCGAATCGACGAGCAAGTCGATGTTCTTCCGCGTCTGGATCTTGTGCTTGACGCGGGCCCACAGCCCGGCGGCGACGAGCGCCTCTTTCGCGTGGCGGCCGAAAGGGGCCGTGCTCGGGTCGCCGATCAGAATGGCGGTGACCCGGTCCGAAGCCAGATCCTGCAACGCGACGCGTCGCAGGGGTCCCTGGCGCGAGGTCGCAAGGACCAGCGCATTGCCCCACGGCCTGACGACGTGTGCGCCCGCTACCAGCCCGTTTTGAACCGCGAACGCCATCCACTCCTGGTCGGCCGAGACGAATAGGTCGGCTTCGAGCGCGCCGCCAGCCAGGCCCTTGGCGAGGAGTCCCGAGGATTTGCAAAGGTGGACGAATCGAACGGGATTTTTGGCCCGATATAAATCCTCCGCCTTGCTCATGGCGGCACAGGTCGAATTGGCCAGTGCGAGTGTGAGATCGCGCGCCTGCGCAGCGGCGAGCGCGCCCACCGCGAGGACCAGGAAAAGCAAAACCTGCACTCCGTAGCGAGAGATGGCCATCGGCGTCTTTTTTATCGTGTTGTGAAACGTCTCCGGCGCCGTCCTGACCGACGGCACGCCTGCCTTGCGAGCGGTTTCATATCAAGAAACGGCCATTTCCGGGAAACCTTGAATCAGCAATCTCTTATATATCGAGGGATACATGCCCGCCCGACGCGCGCGGCGTCATGCGTCATGCGTAGCGGGGCAAGCGGCAAGCGGCAAGCGGCAAGCGGCAAGCGGCAAGCGGCAAGCGGCAAGCGGCCAATTCTAACGGGGATTCTCGAGTAGTCGCCGACGAAGGCGCTGTTCTTCGGCGGCACCGATCAGGCCCTCGTCGAGCAGCTCCTGCAGAACCTGCAACTGGCGTAGGCGTCGTTCGGAGACGGAGTTCGCTGGCGTCGCCCCGGCCGACGTCGTCGGAAAGGGGGCATCCGCCCGGGTCGGTAGTGGGGATGCCACGGCGGGGGCGTCCTCGCAGCTTAGGACGACCTTGAGGCCGCGCTCAATGTCGTCGAGAGTCACGCGGTGAACGTGGGTGTCGCAGCCTACGCGGCGCAGGGTGACGACGCCATACAGATGGGCCTCATCGTCGGGGTAGTCGTTCGGATAGATCTCGCGCTCGCTGACGGTGAGCGGAGTCCGCCCGACTGCCCCACCAATGAGCACGACTTCAGCGCCGGGCGGATCGGATTCGATGCGTAGCTTGCGCAGCGCGAGCGCGGCGGATTCGGCCGGCGTCGCGGCCACCGCAGCTGCCAGCAGCACTGCGGCGGCGGCGAAGGGCCGAAGACCGTCGGATTCAGAACGCCGCATCAAAACCGAACAAAATGTAGTTTTCTTTGGTCAGGTGGCCCGTCCAGTAGGTGCCGGTCTTGGCGTCCTCGTCGAGGAAGTCGACGTTGACCTCGGCGATGCCCTTGATGTTGCGCATGAAGTAATACGACGCCGTCAGACTGAGGCTGTTCATGGCGATGCCTTCGTAGATGGTATCGGTGTTGGCGAGGTCGCCTGCGTCAGCGTAGTTGTACAGCAGCGAGAACGCCCAGCGCTCGTTGGGAATGTAGTCGACGCCGGCGAAGCCGCCGCTCCAGCGGTAGTCGCGATTGGGCTCGGTGTCGAGAAAACCGTCCCAACTGTTCCACAGGTATTGCGCATACCAGTAGGTGTGGCCACCGAAATCGCCCGAGAGGTCGAGCCCCACGACGCGCTTGTCGGTGTTGCGGTCGCTGCTGGTCTGTCCGGCGTTGCCGAGGGCGACGCCCCGCTGCTTGCCGGATGCGCCGAACAGGCCCGCGTTCACGGGTCCGATTCCCGCACCGATGCGGCCAAACACCGTCTTGGAATTATCGTTGTCGAACATCTTGTCGGGACGGCGGTAGCCGGGACTATTGATGTTGAAGTTGTCGGTGATGCCGTTGCCATTCACCAGACCAAGCGCCAGGTCGAGCGAACCGACGTCGCGGTGGAACAGCACGCCCCGGTCGTATGTGATGCCGGCCATGCGGTAGGCCATAAAGTCCTGGAAGGGCAGGCGCGTCTCGCGCGGGAACATAAGGTCAGAGAGCTGGAACTGGCCGAGCTGCATGCCGACCCCCGAGCCGAAGACGTCAGCGTGGCTAAACCAGGCGTCCTCTACGAGTAGCTCGCCGTTGGCCCCCTTCTCGCCGAGGATGGCGTAGAAGTAGTAGGTGATGTTGTCGCTGAGGGGCGCGCTCGACAGCAGCTTTATCAGGTAGGGCGACTGGAAATCGGTGGTCGCGGTGTCGGTCGCGCCGGTGGCTGGATCGATCGATTTTCCCTCGCGCGCCTGCACGTAGGCCTGGGCGCGCAGCGCGAGCGGCGGGTAAGCAGGCAGAGCCAGCAGGTCGTCGCCGATCTTGGCCGTGCTGTCCTTCCAGTTGGGCAGGCGCATGTTGGCGGCGCGGAATCGTTCGCCGAACTTGTTCAGACGGGGAAAGGCGACATGGCAGGCGGCACAGCTCAGGCTGTAACGGCGCGTGAACTCGGGCATGGCCCACGCCGTCTGAAGACTGGCAATCCAGAGCGCAGTGAACAGCAGGGGGCGGGCCAATCCAAATCCGGGTCGGAGGGTGAGACGCTTGTTCACTGGCAATCTCCCTGCAGTCGGCTGCGTAGCTGGCCCGGACCGTACCCGGGTCGCGTCCCGGCTCTTATCGGCGCGTAGGAAGATTTCAGCCTAGACACGATTCGGGGAAGCGTCAAAGGTTCAGTCCTAAAAAACGGCCCACTGCGGACAGCATCGCAGCCGGAACACTCGCGGCCCTGCCCCGAAGACGCGGGGCTCGCCCGCTTGCTGCTTCGGGCCTGATGCCTCAGGCCTGTAGAAACAGGTGCAGCAGGTCGTTGAGAAAATGCTGACCCTGCGGCGTCGGCCGCAGGCGAAGGAGATCCGCTTCGAGCAATCCCCGCGCGCGCGCCTTTTCGAGTGCCGCGGCGCAAACGACCAGCGGCAGCCCGGTTCGCGCCTCAAACAAGGCGGCGGGCACCCCTTCGTCGAGGCGCAGCGCGTTCATCATGAATTCGAACGGCAAGTCGCCCCGCGTGAGCGTGCGCGTGTCGGCGATGTGCGTGCCCGCTTTCACGGCATCCATGTACTGCTGGGGGTGCTTCGTGCGCATCTGCCGGATGATGCGGTCGTGGAAGGACAACTTGCTGTGTGCGCCGGCGCCGAGGCCGAGGTAGTCGCCGAAGTGCCAGTAGTTGAGGTTGTGGCGGCTGGCGTGGCCCGGCCGTGCATAGGCCGAAGTCTCATAGTGCTGCAGGCCCTCCGCGGCGAGGCGCGCTTCAATCGCGAGCTGCATGTCGGCCGCGAGATCCTCGTCGGGAAGCCCGGGCGGCGCGGCGTGGCCGAAGGGGGTGTTGGGCTCGAGCGTGAGGTGATACGCGGACAGGTGCGGCGGCGCGAAATCGAGCGCCGCGTCGATGTCGGCCAGCGCCTCGGCAAGCGTCTGCCCCGGCAGCGCGTACATCAGGTCGAGATTGAAGGTGTCGAAATGGGTGGCCGCGAACTCGGCCGCACGGCGCGCTTCGAGGTCGTCGTGGATGCGTCCGAGCGCCTTGAGGTGACGCGGGTTGAAGCTCTGGATGCCGAGCGAGACGCGGGTGACGCCGGCTGCACGAAAGGCCGCGAACTTGCCCGCCTCGACCGTTCCCGGGTTGGCTTCGAGCGTGATTTCCGCGCCGGGCACGACGGGCGTCAGGGTGCGAACGGCCGTCAGGATGCGCTCTATACCCTCCGCCGAGAAGAGGCTCGGCGTGCCGCCTCCGAAAAACACCGTGTGGATCTTGCGGCCCCAGATATCGGGCAACGCGCCTTCGAGGTCGGCGAGCAGGGCGTCGATGTAGGCTGTTTCCGGGATGGCTGCTGCGGCGTGCGAATTGAAGTCGCAGTAGGGGCACTTCTTCGCGCACCACGGCAGGTGGATGTAGAGCGACAGCGGCGGGGGAACCGTGAGGCCGCCGCGGACGAATTGCACCGGAGACTCAGCCAAGCCGCTTGAGTCGCTTGAGCTTGTCGACGAGGTCACGCAGCGCCTGGCCGCGATGGCTGACGGCGTTCTTGACGTCCTCCTCGAGCTCGGCGCCGGTCTTGCCGAATTCGGGGACGAGGAAATACGGGTCGTAGCCGAAGCCGTTCGTGCCGCGCGGCGCATCGATGATCTCGCCGTACCAGCGGCCTTCGGCGATCACGGGTTCGGGATCTTCCGGGTGGCGCACGTAGACCATGACGCAGGTGTAGTGCGCGCGGCGGTTGGCTTGGCCCTGGAGTTCGGCGATCAGCTTTTCGTTGTTGCGCGCGTCCGACTTGGGCTCCCCGGCGTAGCGGGCAGAGTACACGCCGGGCGCGCCGCCGAGCGCCTCGACGCAGATGCCGGAGTCGTCGGCGAGCGCCGGCAGACCGCTGTGTTTGCTGGCATGGCGCGCCTTGGCCAGGCAGTTCTCGACGAAGGTGACGTGCGGCTCGGGGCAGTCCGGCACGTCGAAATCCGATTGCGGCACCGCTTCGATCTCGAGCGGCGCGAGGATGCGGGCGATTTCGCGCAGCTTGCCCGGATTGCCGGACGCAATGACGATCTTGCTCATGGCTGCCCCAATGTCTTGGCCTGTTCGGCGCTGATCTGCGCGATGCCGGCGGTGGCAAGGTCGAGCAGGGCTTCGAGGGTCGCGCGCGAAAAAGCCGCGCCCTCGGCCGTCCCCTGCACCTCGACGATGCCGCCGCTCCCGGTCATGACGACGTTCATGTCGGTCTCGCAGGACGAATCCTGGACGTAATCGAGATCGAGCACCGGTTGCCCCTGGTAGACGCCCACCGAACCCGCGGCGACGCTGTCGACGAGCGGCGTTTCGACGAGCGCGCCTTCGCGCACCAACCAGGAGACCGCGTCCGCGACCGCGACGTAGGCGCCGCAGATGCTCGCGCAGCGCGTGCCGCCGTCGGCCTGCAGCACGTCGCAGTCGATATG
>CBJMYK010000011.1:0-14364 GCA_966433795.1 uncultured Thiobacillus sp.
GCCGATCATGTAGCCCATCGGCAGGTAGACCGCCACGCGATCGCCCTCGAGAAAGCCGGCGGGCAGGTCGGTGACGCTTTGACGGGTGACCAGCCCGACGACCTCGAGTTCCTGGCCCGGCATCTTCAGCACGACCACCATTTGCTGCCGGGCGCGATCGCGCCGGGGCGCGAAGTAATCGGCAAAATCCTTGAGCGAGGAGTAGATGCTTTTGACGACCGGGATGTTGGTGAACGGCAGTTCGACGAGCGACAGAAACCGGCCGACCGCCCGGTGCGAGACCGCCGCGCCGAGAAGGACGATGCCGGTGATCCCGAGCGCGAGGCCCATGCCGGGAACATAAAATTCGCCAATCAGGGGCGCGGTCATCTGCATCGCGATTGCTTCGGTCCAACTCAGAAAGACATAGAGCAGATAAACCGTCATCCCGAGGGGGAGGGCCGTGATCAGGCCGCGAAAGAAATATTGCGAGATGCGCTTCATCAAGGTCGAATCCGGGGCGTCCAGGAAGAGTTAAGCTAGCTTCGCTAGCATAGCAGCGCCCACTCGCCGTGCTCAGCGCCATCTTTTACCCAGGAGAACCCGTTATGAAAGTCCAAGCCCTGATCGCCTTCGCTCTGCCCGCGCTGTTTGCCGGATGCGCTACCAAACCGGGCGCCGAGGAACAGGCCGCCCTGGTCGCCGACGCCCGCAAGGCTTCCACGGCGCTGACGCAGAAGCTCGGCGGCGAGTTGAAGGCCGCGCTCACGGCGCAGGGCCCGGAGGGCGCGATCTCGGTCTGCAAGGAGCGCGCGCCGCAGATTGCGGCCGAGGTATCACAGCAGTTCGGCGTCGAAGCCAAGCGCGTCAGTCCGAAGAACCGCAACCCCGCCGGCGTACCCGACGCCTGGGAGGCCGAAGCCCAGGCAGGCCTGGAAAAACGCCTTGCCGCCGGCGAGAAGCCCGAAACCCTCGACACCTGGCAAATCGTTCAGACCTCGACCGGCCAGCAGTTCCGCTACGCCAAGGCGTTGCCCGTGCAGCAGATGTGCCTGAATTGTCACGGCGATCCGGCGGCGATACCCGACGCCGTGAAGGCCCGGCTTGCGGCCGAATATCCGCTCGATAAGGCGACCGGCTACGCGCCCGGCACGCTGCGCGGCATCGTCTCGATCAAGCGTCAGTTATGAGCCGCGGCGCGTAAAAATTTGTCGGAGCGGGCTACAGTCTGGCGTGGCAGAGCCGTTTGTTATCCCTGATGCGCCAGCGTTTGGCCTGGAGGAATGAAGCGTGCTCAACCGTCTTGTCGGAATGTTGTCGGGTAAGGATAGCGAGGCCGATGCGCCGGCGCGGACGGCCGCGGAGAAATCCGCCGCCGTCCCTGTCAAGGCGCCTTCTGTCATGCGCCGCGAAGCGATGCTGGGGCGCGACCAGAAAGTCGCCGCTTACACTTTCATGCTGCGACGCTCGCTCGACGAAGAGCACGATCCGGGGCTTCCCGAGGTCCAGCGCCTGTATGACGAGACGCTGCTCACCAATCTGCAGAACATGGACGTCTCGCGCCTGCTCGGACAGCGCCAGGCATTCATCCCGCTCGTCCCGGTCACGCTCGATCACGCGCTCATCGAGCCCTGGCCCGCGGCCGGAACCGTCTGGCTGTTGAAGCTCGACGAGCGAAGCTGTACCGACGCGCCCCTGCTCGAACGCGTCGCCGCACTGAAAGCGCGCGGCTTCAGCTTCGCGCTCGAGTTCGAAGGCGTGACCCGGCCGGAGCGCCAAGGGCTGCTGCAGCGCGCGGATTATGTGCTGATGGAAGTCGGCAGCGAAGACATCCCGGCCATCACCGCGCAGATGGCGGCGGTGTCGAAGATTGCGGCGGGCAAGCGCTTCGTCGCGACCGGCGTGCAGACGCTCGAAGCGTTTCACATGTGCCACAAGCTGCAGTTCGCGCTCTTCATGGGGCCTTTCATCACGCGCCGCGAACACCTCGGCAACCCGGTCGTCGGACCGTCGCGGGCCAAGGTGCTCGACTTGATGAACCGGGTGCGCACCGGTGCCGAGCAGCCCGAGCTCGCCGCCCAGTTCCGCCACGATCCGGCGCTGTCGGTGCGCCTGCTGCGCTACGTGAATTCGCCCGGAATGGGGCTCCTGAACAAGGTCGGCGGCATCGAACAAGCCTTGATGGTCATGGGCCAGGACAAGCTCTACCGCTGGCTGACGCTGATCCTGTTCACCGGCGGCCAGGCCCAGGAACTCGACCATGCGGTCCTCGAAAATGCCCTCGTGCGCGGCCGTGTGGCTGAACAGCTCGCGGGACGCGCGCTCTTTGCCAAGGCGCGCGACGAAATTTTCGTCGCCGGCCTGTTCTCGTTGCTCGACGTCGTGATGCACATGCCGATGGATCAGGTCCTCAAGCAGATCAGCCTTCCGATCGAGATCACCGAGGCGATCCTCGCGCGACGTGGCCCGTACGCGCCCTACGTCGCGCTCGCGATCGCCTGCGAGCAGGACGACCAAAGCAGCATCGAGACGCTTGCCCGTGCGATCAATCGCGACGTCGCCGACATCAACCGCGTGCACATGGACGCGCTGTTGTGGGCGGAGCAGCTCGCGGCCGACGTATGAGCTGAACGTGGCCCGGGATGCCGCCCGCCCCGCTGCATGGTGGGTCTATATCCTGCGCTGTGCGGACGGGTCGCTCTATACGGGCATCACGACCGACACGCGGCGGCGCGTCGCCGAGCATAACGGGGACAGCGCCCGCGGCGCCCGCTATACCCGCGGGCGGCGGCCCGTCGAACTGGTCTATGCCGAAATGGCTGCGAGCCGCGTTGCAGCGGCGCGACGCGAAGCGGCGATCAAGCGGCTCGATCGGCCTCGCAAGCTCGCGCTATGCGGCGCTCGCTAGGCAGCACCGTCTGAGCGGGTGTTCGGTTCAGCGCTCGCCGGACCGGCTTACCCGCAGTTGCAATTGCTGCAACACTGCTGCGACCGCAGCGCTGCCCGCTTCGATCGCGACGGCGGCCCGATGAAATTCCATGAGCCCGACGTGGGCCAGGAGCGGCATCACGAGGACGTCGGCGGGCTCCCCGGCGAGCCGGCTGCGCGTGATCAGCACCTGCATGATGTTGATGCTGCTCGCGAGCACATCGAGTACGGGCGGTGGTCGGGAACCGTTCGGCCGGGAGAGCGTGAATTGCGAAGCGCCCGCCTGGATGCGCGCGAGCAGCGTATGCGGCGTGGCGGTCTCGACTACGGCCGGGGCTTCCTTGAGCGGACGCCGGAGATGGCGCCCGAGCAGATCGGCGTTGAGGTCGACCGCGATCACGACATCGGCGCCCATGGCGCGGCATAGGGAGACCGGAACGGGGTTGACCAGTCCGCCGTCGACCAGCCAGGTGTCGTCGCGCTGCGCCGGCGTGAACAAACCGGGCAGCGCGATCGACGCGCGTACCGCAGCCGAGATGGGCCCGTCCCGAAGCCATACTTCGCGCCCGCTGCGTAAGTCGGTGGCGACTGCGCCGAACGGCCGCGCCAGTGCCCCAATATCTCGATCGGCGAAATGGCTGCGAAAGAAATCGAGCAGCCTTTCGCCCTTGATGAGGCCGCCGCTGAGCGAAAAATCGAGGAAGCTCATCACGCTCTGCAGCCGTAGTTCGCGCACCCAGGCTTCGAGGCGGTCGAGCTCGCCGCCGGCGTAGGCGGCGCCGACGAGGGCGCCGATCGAGGTCCCGCACACGATGTCGGGCTCGACACCGGCTTCGATCAGGGCGCGCAGCACGCCGATGTGGGCCCAGCCCCGCGCCGACCCGCCGCCGAGCGCGAGGCCGATGCGCGGCACGTTCGCGTCCGGTTCAGTCGGCCTCACGCTCGATTCCGCAGCATTGCACGCGTTCGCTCTCGGGCTCGGCGAGGATCGCGCCGGTCACGGCGTTCGGACGGAACACGGTGCAGCCCTTGAGGCCGAGCGCGTGCGCTCGCCGGTAGAGCGCCTCGAAACGCGCGAAGGATGTCTCGGCGGCGACGTTGATGGTTTTCGATATGGCGTTGTCGACGGCCGGCTGCAGCGCGGCCTGCATCGAAAGGTGAGCGAGGGGGTCGAGGTGTTGCGCCTCGACGAGCGCCGGCGGCTGGCCGACTTCACCGCGCTCGCGCCAGCGCAGGCAGGCGTAGTCGGTGACCTGGTGGGTGCGGTACTGGCCATCGGGCTGGAGGATGCGGCGCGACGCCTCGGCCGCGAAGATCGGTTCGATACCGCTGGATAGGTTGTTGGCCAGCAGGCTGATCGTTCCGGCCGGCGCGATCGCCAGCAGGTGGCTGTTGCGGACGCCGTGGGCCGCAATGCCTTCGCGGATGTCGTCCGGCAGGCGCGCGGCGAATCCGCTGGCGAGAAACGCGTTACGCTCGAGTGCCGGAAAGGCGCCCTTCTCGCGCGCGAGATCGACCGACGCGCGATAGGCGGCGTCGCGCACGGCGCGCATCGCGCGCTCGGCGAGTTGGCGCGCGGCCTCGCTGTCGTAGTTGAGGCCGAGCAGCACCAGCGCATCGGCGAGCCCGGTAATGCCGAGGCCGACGCGGCGCTTGAACCGCGCCTCCTGTGCCTGTGCCGGCAGCGGATAGCGCGAGACGTCGATGACGTTGTCGAGAAAGCGCACCGCGAGCGCCGCCGCGTCGGCGAGTGCCGCAAGGTCGAGCCGGGCGTCGCGGGCGAAAGGCGCGGCGACGAAAGCGGTCAGATTAAGCGAGCCAAGATCACATGCCCCGTAAGGCGGCAGCGGGATCTCGCCGCAGGGATTGGTCGCGGTCAGGGTTTCCCGGTCGGCGAGGGTATTGTCGTGATTGATCGTGTCGACAAACAGCACGCCTGGTTCTGCCGTGTCGTAGGCTGCGCGCATGATGCGCTGCCACAGCGCGCGCGCGCGTACCGTGCGCAGAACGCGGCAGTGCACCGCGTCGGCCGTGCCTGTCCAGCGTCTTTTGATGACCGTGCCCTCGGCGCTTTCGCCATCGCGCAGCGGGAACACCAGCGGCCAGTCGTCATCCGCGTCGACCGCAGCGATGAAGGCGTCGCTGACCTGCACCGACAGGTTGAAATGCCGCAGGGCTGCGGCATCGCGCTTGGCGTCGACAAAGGTCTCGATGTCGGGATGGTCGCAGCGCAGCGTCGCCATCATCGCGCCGCGGCGCGCGCCGGTCGATAGTACGGTCGCGCACATCGCGTCCCAGATGTGCATGAAGGACACCGGCCCCGACGCGATCGTGCCGGTCGCCTGGGCGGTCACGCCGGCGGGGCGCAGTGTCGAGAAGTCGTAGCCGACCCCGCCGCCGTGCTGCATCGTCAGCGCGCCCTCCTTGAGGGCCTCGAAGATGTCTTCGATGTCGTCGGCGATCTCGCCCATGACGAAGCAATTGAACAGCGTCACGCGGTGACCGCTGCCGGCGCCCGCGAGAATTCGTCCGCCGGGCAGGAAGCGGAAATCGGTGAGCAGCCGGTAGAAGCGCTCGGCCCACAGCGCGCGCGCGCCGTCTTCGGCCTGCGCAATCGCTTGCGCGACCCGGTTCCAGCTCGCGCGAATGTCGGGCTCGCCGGCCACACGATAACGGGTCTCCCAGATGTGGCGGGAGATCTCCATGGCGAAGGGGTCGTGCGTCTTCATGCGGGGACGATGGAAGCGACGAGTTGAGGCATTATCTGTTCTTCTTGCGCGATCCGGGTGGTGAGCCCTTTGAGCATAGCCGCTTTGCCCCTCATGACCGACTCCTCCCATCCCTACACTGCGCTCACGCCCGAGAGCATCCTGCAGGCGCTCGACGCGACCGGCCTGCGTGCCGACGGCCGCCTGCTCGCGCTCAACAGCTACGAAAACCGGGTCTACCAGCTCGGCGTCGACGATGCCGCGCCGGTCGTCGTCAAGTTCTACCGCCCCGAACGCTGGTCTGATGCCGCGGTCGACGAAGAACACGCGTTGACGCGTGAACTCGCGGCGCACGAGATTCCGGTCGTCGCGCCGCTAGAGCTGAATGGCGCAACGCTCCATCGCCACGGCGGCTTTCGCTTCGCCGTCTACCCCAAGCAGGGCGGCCGGCCGCCGGAATTCGACCGCGCCGGCACCCTGGAACGCATGGGCCGCTTTCTCGGTCGCATCCATGCGTTTGGCGCACAGGCGAGGTTCGCGCATCGGCCAACGCTCGATCTCGCGAGCTTCGGTCTGGCGTCACGCGATTTCCTGCGCCAGGGCCCGTGGCTGCCTGCCGATCTGCGCGCGGCATGGGACAGCGTCGTCGAACACGCGCTGGCGAACGTCGCGCGCTGCTACGAACGCGCGGGTGCGGTCCGTCTGATCCGGCTGCACGGAGACTGTCACGCGGGCAACGTGTTGTGGACCGACGCCGGTCCGCATTTCGTCGACTTCGACGACAGCCGCATGGGCCCTGCGGTGCAGGATCTATGGATGTTGCTCGCCGGCGAGCGCGACGCGCAGCAGGCGCAGCTGAACGAGATTCTCGCCGGCTACGAGGACTTCATGGAATTCGACGTGCGCGAACTGCAGCTGATCGAGGCACTCAGAACCCTGAGGCTGATCCACTACGCCGCGTGGCTCGCGCGACGCTGGGGCGACCCGGCCTTTCCCGCGGCGTTTCCGTGGTTCAATACCCAGCATTACTGGCAGGCGCGCATCCTCGAATTGCGCGAGCAGATCGCGCTCATGGACGAGCCGCCGCTGGTGGCATGAAAAGGGCAACAACATGTGCGGCATAGCAGGTGAATTGCGGTTCGACAACACGGCCCCCGACGCCGCGACGATGGCGCGCATGCTCGCCAGGCTTGCCCGCCGCGGACCCGATGCCGAAGGCCAGCACGCGGCGGGCCCGGTGCGTCTCGGTCACCGCCGGCTGGCGATCATCGATCTCTCGCCGCGCTCGGCGCAGCCCATGGTCGACGCCGCGACCGGCGCGGCGCTCGTGTTCAACGGCACGATCTACAACTACCCGGAATTGCGCGCCGAGCTCATCGCGCTCGGCCACGCCTTCCACTCCGACGGCGACACCGAGGTCATCCTGCGCGCCTACCTCGAATGGGGCGAGCGCTGCGTCGAGCGGCTGCACGGCATGTTCGCGTTCGCGATCTGGCACCGCGATGAACTCTTCCTCGCGCGCGACCGGCTCGGCATCAAGCCCCTGTATTACAGCGAAACCGCCGGAAGCCTGCGTTTCGCGTCGACGCCGCAGGCCTTGCTCGCGGCGGGCGGCGTCGACACGAGCCTCGACGCCGTCGCCCTGCATCACCTGTTCACGCTGCACGCGGTCGTCCCGGCGCCGCGCACGATTCTCAACGGCGTGCGCAAGCTCGCACCGGGTACGACACTCACGGTCGACCGGCGTGGCGAGTTGCATCACCGCAGCTACTGGAGCCTGCACGCGCAACGCCCGGCCGAACCCAGGAGCGAGGCCGAGTGGACCGACGCGATCCACGCGGCGCTGCGGCACGCGGTGCAGAAACGCATCGAGATCGCCGACGTCAAGGTCGGCGTGCTGCTTTCCGGCGGGCTCGATTCGAGTCTTCTCGTCGCGCTCCTCGCCGAGCTCGGCGTATCCGACCTCCTGACCTTCTCGGTCGGCTTCGAGGACCATCCCGAAGAGCGGGGCAACGAATTCGAGTATTCTGATCCGGTCGCGGCGATGTACGGCACACGGCACCACAAGTACCTGATCCCGAATTCGGAGGTGCTGCGGCGCCTGCCCGAAGCCGTCGGCGAGATGTCCGAGCCGATGTTCGCGCAGGACGCGGTCGCTTTCTACCTGCTCGCCGAGCAGGTCAGCAAGACCGTCAAGGTCGTGCAGAGCGGCCAGGGCGCCGACGAGGTGTTCGGCGGCTACTTCTGGTATCCGCGCATGGCGGCCGAGACCGAAGGCAGCGCGCTCGACCGCTTCCGCCGCCATTATTTCGACCGCGACCACGCCGAGTTTCTCGAGCTGGTCGAGACGCCCTTCCACGGCCCCGACTACACGGGCGAAGTCATCGCTGCCCGCCTGGCGGAACCTTTCGCCGACGAATTCATCGACCAGGTATTGCGGACGGACACGACGATGCTGATCACCGACGACCCGGTCAAGCGGGTCGACAACATGACGATGGCCTGGGGGCTCGAGGCGCGCGTGCCATTTCTCGACCATACGCTGGTCGAACTCGCGGCGACGATGCCGCCGGCGATGAAGCTCGCGTCCGAGGGCAAGCACGTGCTGAAAAGCATCGCGCGCGGCCGCGTTCCGGACGCCGTGATCGACCGCAAGAAGGGCTATTTCCCGATGCCGGCCCTCAAGTATGTGCGCGGCGATTTCCTCGACTTCATGCGCGACATCCTCGATTCGCAGGCCTGCCGTCAGCGCGGACTCTACCGGCGCGCCTACGTCGAGCGGCTGCTCGACGCCCCGGAGCAGCATCACACGCGCATCCAGGGCAGCAAGCTGTGGCATCTCGCGCTGCTCGAATACTGGCTGCAGACGCATGTCTGACATTCCGGTGCGCGCCACTCTCCGGCACCCGCGGCCGGCGTTTCGCCGGATTGCGGGCGCCTTGGTGTGCGCGCTGGCGCTGCCGGCGTACGCCGAAGCCGATTTCGAGGCCTGGCTTGCGGCCTTCCGCGACGACGCGCAGGCACAAGGCATTTCGCCCACCACGCTGGTCAGCGCGCTCGATGGCATCGAGCCTATCGAGCGCGTGATCGAACTCGATCGCCGCCAACCCGAATTCCTGCAGAGCTTTGCGGCCTATCTGACACGCCGCGTGACGCCGGACCAGGTCGCTCGCGGCGAGGCGATGCTCGAGGCGCACGCCGCGCTGTTCGACGCGGTCGAGGCGCAGTACGGCGTCCCACGCACTGTGCTCGCGGCGTTCTGGGGCCTGGAGACGCATTACGGCGCGGTCAAGGGCGGCCTCAATGTTCCGGCGAGCCTCGCCACCCTGGCCTACGACGGCCGGCGCAGTGTCTTCTTCCGCAGCGAGTTGCTCGATGCGTTGCGCATCATCGACGCCGGGCACGTGACCGCGCCCGAGATGAACGGCTCGTGGGCGGGCGCGATGGGCCACATGCAATTCATGCCGTCGACTTTTCGCGCCTACGCGGTCGACGCCGACGGCGACGCGCGCATCGATTTGTGGCAGTCGCTGCCCGACGCGATGCACTCGGCGGCAAATTATCTGAAACGCGCCGGCTGGCGCAGCGGCGAGCCTATCGCGATCGAGGTCGAACTGCCGCAGGACTTCGATCTGCGCAAGGCGCGTGCGGCGCACCGCCTGCCCGTCGCGGAGTGGGCGAGCGCCGGCGTGAAGGCTGCGTCAGGCTGCGCGCTACCCGAGGTGCGCGGAAAGGCCGGAATCGTCCTGCCGCAGGGCTGGCAGGGGCCGGCGTTCATGGTGTTCGACAACTTCGACGTGGTGATGCAGTGGAACCGCTCGGTCAGTTACGCGCTGACTGTCGCGCAACTCGCGCAGCAACTGGCGGGTGGCGATGGCCTGGTGCATCCCGCGGTGGAGGAAGCGGCGCTCAGCATCGTGCAGGTGAAACTGCTGCAGCAGGCGCTCAACGAACTCGGCTTCGACGCCGGCGAACCCGACGGCGTGCTCGGGCCGCAGACGCAGGGGGCGCTGCGCCGTTACCAGGTCGTGCATGCGCTGCCCGCTGACGGCTACCCCGGGGACGCGGTGCTGGCACACGTCGCGCGGACCCACGCGGCGGCGTTCCCCCGCCCCGATCCGGAGCCGGAACCACCGAGCTTCGACGTTAATCCGCACTGAACGCCGGCGCAGGCTTGTGCTATTTTTCCGGCCATTGAACACGGAGTGGAGGACGGCGTGAGCAACGCGCGCAACGTTTTGGGCGGCCTGCTGCAGGTATGCAGCGCCTCGCCGCTTACCGGCTTCACGCGCGAAGGCGTCTGCTATACCGGGCCGCATGACGTCGGCAGCCATACGGTGTGCGCGCAGATGACGGAGGCATTCCTCGACTATTCGCGGCAACGCGGCAACGATCTCGTCACGCCCGTTCCCGAGTACGACTTTCCCGGTCTCAAGCCCGGCGATCGTTGGTGCCTGTGCGCGACGCATTGGCTCGATGCCGCCGAAGCCGGGGGCGCGCCGCCGGTGATCCTTGACGCGACCCACGAGCGCGCGCTCGCCGCGATCGCCCTCGGTGACTTGAAATATCACGCGCTGCGCTATCCCGACTATCCTGGCCAGGACGACCCCGGTTCATGACGCTGCAGTGCTGGAAATGTGGCGCGAGCCTCGCCGGACTAAGCTTGCCGCTGGCGCGCGGCGAGGTCTGCCCGAGTTGCCGCAGCGCCCTCCATGTCTGCCGCATGTGCCGCCATTTCGATTCCCATCGCGCCGGACAGTGCCGCGAACCGACTGCGCCGCGCGTCGCCGACAAGGTGCGTGCAAACGACTGCGGCGGCTTCGTGCCGCGGCCGGAAGCCTACAAGGGTGGCGGCGCCGCGATCGCGCAGGCCAGCCGCAGCGCACTCGACGCCGTGTTCGGCACGCAACCCGGTGACGCGCCCACGGTCGACCCGGCGCGCAAGAAATAATCTCGGGGTCCGGCGCGCGACGGGCTGCGGCGTCCCGCGATTCGCCGCGTCCGTCGCGATAGCGCTCCAGCGAGTCCTCGAGATACTGCTCGGCTGCCCGGCGAGCCGCGGGGCCTGGTGGGGGGCGTCGGTGGCGCGCGGCCTGGCAAGCGACGCAGAGCTTGCCGAAGAGTTTTCCGCCCGCGAGGGCCTGCGCGTCCAGGACGGAGGGCTTTTCAGCACGGGCTGGCGCGACAGAAGAGCGCGAGGTCGATACGCTCCGCAGGCGAGAGCGTTGATCATTCCGCTGATGAAGGCCGACGACTGGCCTGCACGAACTTGTTCATCTGCTCGAGCAAATAGCCGGGGTTCTGGTCCGTCAGCTTGGGTGCCGGTACGCTATTGTCGCCCACGTCGTGGCATTGCCGGAATACCGCCGCGCCTTTCTGGCCCCGTGCGAGCCGCGGGCAGGCGCGCGTCGTGCGTGCAGCGCCGCCGGCGCGGGACCGGCGGGCTTTTGCTTGGCGTCCGGCGGGGTCGGGGCGGCGGTCGCGTGCACTCAGCGCGCTGCGCGCGGTCGCAGCTGTGCCAGCGCGCGCCATTCGTAGAGCAGCAGGCCGGTTCCGATCAGCGCGATCCCGGCCCAGCCCGTGAGCGGAATGACTTCGGCGTTGAGCGCCTGCCCGAGCAGCAACGCCGAAACCGGCGTCACGAGCGTGATCAGTGCCACGCGCCCGGCGTCGAGACGCTTGATCATGTAGTAATAGAGCGTGAATCCGACGACCGAGCCCAGCACGCCGAGGTAGACAATGGCCCAAGCCGCCCGTGACGATAGGCCGGCGGGCAGTTCGCCGGCGTCCGCGACGAACCAGGCCAGCACGAATAGCGGCACGGCGACGCCGAGCGAGCCGGTCGTGATGGCGAGCGCGGAGGCGCCCACGTTCAGGCGTTTCACCCACACGAGCCCCAGCGCCTGCACGACCATGCCGCCGAGCACCGCGGCGGTGCCGAGCCGGGCATTGTCGCCGCCCGGCCAAGGCTGGCCGAAGATCAGCCAAAGACCGGAGACGGCGACCGCGAGGCCGACGAGACGCTGCGGCGTGAGCGTGCGTTGGCCCAGCCAGAGCGCGGCGAAGACGCCCGTGACGAGCGGCGAGAGGCCGAAAATGACAGAAATCAATCCCGACGGGACATGCAGCGCCCCCCAATAGGTGAGCAGCATCGATACGCACAGCGACAGCCCGCTGGCCGCATACAACCGCCGCGCAGCGGCAGTGAACGGGAACGGGGTGCGAGTCGCGACGAGCAACAGCAGGCAGACGGCGAGGCCGATCAGCATGCGCGCGGCGACCGCGAAGCTGAAGCCCGCGCCCTGCGCGCTCCACTGGATGGCGAGCGGGGTCGTCGACCAGATCAGGACGACCGCCGCGTAGGCGGCAGGAATCGACATGACGGCGCTCAGCGCATGTAGTCGCCGGCGCGCTCGGGTTGGTAGGGGAGATCGACGATGCGCGCGCCGACCGTCTGTCCGTTCGGCGCCAACCATTCGATCTGCTGCCCGACCGCGAGACCCAGCATGGCGATGCCGGCGGGCGTCGTCACCGGAAGCTGATCGGGGCGGCCGGAGAAATCGCGCGGATATACAAGCGTCATTTCCCGCTCCGTGCCGGCCGGTTCGACGCGGAAGCGCACACGCGAATTCATCGTGACGACGTCCGGCGGCATGGTCTCGGGCGCGGCGATGCGGGCGCGATCGAGTTCCCCGCGCAACGCGTCGACGCCGGGCTGATCGTCGGGCAGACCGGCGAGCATGCCTTCGAGGCGCTCCAGATCGCGTTCGGACACGGTGATGGCGGGGCGGGTCATGATTTCCACGGCGGTCTCTCCTGCGGCTGCAAAACGAAAACCGCCCGGGCCGGGGCCCGGGCGGTGCGAGCAAAACTATAGCACCGAAGCGAGGCCGTTGGGCCTATCAAGCCGTCTGGCCGGAAAGGTCAGTTGCGAGCGTAATGTCCGCTTCCATGAAGGTGACGGCAGAGCCCGAGAGCAGCACGCGCTCGTCTTTCAACGCGCAGGCCACGCGGCCGCCCCGCTTCGAAACCTGACGCGCGGACAGCACGCGCTTACCGAGACGGCCTGCCCAGTAGGGGGCCAGCGTGCAATGCGCGGAGCCGGTGACGGGGTCTTCGGAAATGCCGAGTTTGGGCGCGAAAAAACGGCTGACGAAATCGACGTCGGTCCCGGGCGCGGTAATGATCACGCCGCGCAAACCCAGCGCGCCCAGCAGGGAGAAGTCGGGTGCGATGGCGCGAACGGTCGCCTCGCTGTCGAAGACTGCCACGTAATCGTCTGCGGCCAACACCTCGAGCGGTGGCTGTCCGAGTGCCCTGACGAGGGTTTCGGATGCTGCGCAAGGGCTCGGCGCGCGTGCCGGAAAATCCATTTCCAGCAAGCCCGCCTTGCTCTTCACGGTGAGCGCGCCGCTGCGGGTTTCGAACGTGATAGCCGGTCCGCGGTGGCCACGATGCGCAAAGAGGACGTGGGCGCTTGCGAGGGTGGCGTGGCCGCACAGGTCGACCTCGCTGACCGGGGTGAACCAGCGCAAATGAAATCCTTCTTTCGCCGGAACGAAGAAGGCGGTTTCGGACAGATTGTTTTCCTCCGCGATGGCCTGCAGCAGCGCATCGTCCAGCCAGCTTTCCAGCGGGCATACCGCAGCCGGGTTGCCCTCGAACGGCCGCGTGGCGAAGGCGTCGACCTGATACAGCCGGATTTTCATTTCGGTCAGCCCGACTCTCAGGCCGCAAGTGCCTGTAGGCTCTCGGCGGCAATCTCGCGCACATCGGCGTCGTCGTCGTCGGTGCGCGCCTCCAGCCACGGCTTCGCCGCGGCGTCGCCGGTCAGCCCCAGACAATGGCAGGCGTCCGCGCGCACCCGCGCGTCGCCATGCTGCGACAGCTCGCCGAGCCGCGGCAGCAATGCGCGCAGGGTGGCGCTGCCGGCGAAATTCTCGAGCAGCACGCCGGCGCCCAGCCGCACGTTGAGGCTGGCCTCGACGTTGCCGACGATGGGCAGCACCGCCGCGAGTAGCGTGGAATCAGCCTCGATCGCGGCCTGCGCGCGCGGCAGCTGGCCTTCCTTCAGCAGCAGGTGGAACCAGTCCGCGAGTCCTTCATCGCTGTCGGCCTTGGCCGCCCAGGCCTCGAGTTCGGTCTTGCTGTGTGCACCGGAAAGTTCGATGCGGCCGAGCCTGAGCCACGGAACCGAGCGCACCCCGAGCGCCTGCGCGACATCGGGGCGCTGCTCGAGGTTGACTGCTTCGAGGCGGCCGATGCTGCCCCGTTTCACGAGTTCGGCGAGCGCGGCGAGCATGGCCGGGCAATGCGGGCAGTGCGTGGAAAGCAGCAGCAGGGCGTCGGGTGCGGACATGGCGAGGCGGATCGGCGGATAATCGATGTCATGGAATTTACCATCCTCCCTGTGACGCCGTATCAGCAGAACTGCTCGCTGGTGTGGGACGTCGACGGCATCGCCGCGCTGATCGACCCGGGCGGCGAGGCCGAGCGCCTGCTCGCCGAGGTTGAGCGACGCAAGCTCGCGCTGCACAGCGTGCTCCTCACCCACGGCCATCTCGATCACGTCGGGGCGGCGCTGCAATTGCGCGATGCGCTCGGCATTCCGATCGTGGGGCCGCAGCGCGACGAGGCGTTCTGGCTCGACAGCCTGCCGCAGCAGGCCGAGTTGTTCGGCTTTCCGCCCGCGCAGGCTTTCACGCCGGACCGCTGGCTCGAGGACGGCGACCGCGTCGAGGTCGGTGCG
>CBJMYK010000012.1:0-14232 GCA_966433795.1 uncultured Thiobacillus sp.
CGCGGCCACTATCCGGTCGAGACCGACGTCATGCACGCGTTGCTCGGCCCCTTCGACGCGACGCTGCTGACGCCGGCCTTCTTCGAAGGCGGACGCGTCACGCGTGACAGCACGCATTACCTCATCGTCGACGGCACCGCGGTGCCGACGCACGAGACCGAGTTCGCACGCGACTCGGTGTTCGGCTACAAGAGCGCCTTCCTGCCCGACTACGTGAACGAGAAGACGGGGGGCCGCGTCGCCGCCGACGACGTCGCGCGCTTGACGCTCAAGGACCTGCGCGCCGGCCGTGCCGGCGCCTGGCTCGCCGGGCTTTGCGGCAACGTGGTCGGCGCGGTCGACGGCGAAACCCCCGAGGACTATGCGATTTTCGCCGACGCGGCGCTCAAGGCGGCGGCGCAGGGCAAGCGCCTGCTGTTTCGCAGCGCTGCCTCGCTGCTGACGGCCCTGGCGAAGCTGCCGCCGCAGCCGATTGCCGCCGAGTCGTTCGCGAGCTTGGTGCGAGACGGCCGCCCCGGCGCCGTGATCGTCGGCTCGCACGTCGCCAAAACGACGGCGCAACTCAGCGCGCTGCTGCGCGAGCGCGGCGTCGTCGGCCTACCGCTCGACGTGGCCCGACTCCCGCACGACCACGCAGCGGTGATCGACGCCTTGTGCGCCGGCGCCGCCCATGCGCACGCGCAGGGCCTCACGCCGGTCATTTTCACGAGTCGCGACGAAAGGCAGTTCGCGAGCGTCGCCGAGCGGCTCGCATTCGGCGCGCAGATTTCGGCGGCGCTGATGGAAGTCGTGCAAAAGCTGCCGCCGACGCTCGGCTTTCTCGTCAGCAAGGGCGGCATCACCTCGAACGACGTGCTCTCGACCGGACTCGAACTCGCCGCGGCGCGCGTGCTCGGACAGATCCTGCCCGGCGTCACGGTCGTGCAGACGCCGCCCTGGCATCCCACGCCGCAGCTGCCCGTCGTGATCTTCCCGGGCAACGTCGGCGGCGACGACGCGCTGGCCGAGGTTTACCGTCGCTTCGTCCCCTCGCGCGCGGGAGCGAGCCGGGCTAAACTCGCTGCCTGACGCTTCGCCCTCCATGCTGAGTCCCACCTTCCTCGCGCACTTGCGTACTCTCCTGCCGGCGCACTGCGTGCTCAACGAGCGCGAAGATCTGCTGCCTTTCGAATCCGACGGCCTGGCCGCCTACCGCAACACGCCCGACGTCGTCGTGCTGCCGGAAACCGAGGCGGAGGTCGCCGCGATCCTCGCACTGTGCCACGCACATAAAGTCGCGGTCGTCGCACGCGGCGCGGGAACCGGCCTGTCGGCCGGCGCGCTGCCGGTCGACGGTGCCGTGCTGCTGGTCCTGGCGAAGCTCAAGCGCATCAAGACGATCGACCCGCTCGCGCGCACCGCGGTCGTCGAGCCGGGCGTGCGCAACCTCGCGATTTCGGAAGCGGCCGCTGCGTACAACCTCTATTACGCGCCCGACCCCTCGTCGCAAATCGCGTGCTCGATCGGCGGCAACGTGGCGGAGAATTCGGGCGGCGTGCACTGCCTCAAGTACGGGCTGACCGTCCACAACATCCTCAAGCTGCGCGCCTGGACCGTCGACGGAAAACTGCTCGAGATCGGCAGCGACGCGCTCGACGCCCCGGGCTACGACCTGCTCGCGCTCCTGACCGGCTCGGAAGGCATGCTCGCCGTCATCACCGAGGTCACGGTCAAGCTCCTGCCGCGTCCAGAACGCGCGCAGGTCGTGCTCGCCGCGTTCGACGACGTCGCAAAGGCCGGCGCCGCGGTCGGCAACATCATCGCCGCCGGCGTCGTCCCGGCCGGCCTCGAGATGATGGACCGGCTCGCGATCCGCGCCGCGGAAGCTTTCGTCCACGCGGGTTATCCGCTCGACTGCGAGGCGCTCCTGTTGTGCGAAGTCGACGGTGTCAACGAGGAAGTCTCGGCCGACATCTTCACCGTCCGCGCAGTGCTCGAGGCGTCAGGCGCCGTCGAGATCCGTACCGCCGAAAGCGAGGAGCAGCGCCTGCGATTCTGGGCCGGCCGCAAGGCCGCCTTCCCCGCGGTCGGCCGCCTCGCACCGGATTATTACTGCATGGACGGCACGATTCCGCGCGCGCAGCTCCCCCGCGTGTTGCAGCGCATCAGCGCGCTGAGCACCGAGTTCGGGTTGGCCGTTGCCAACGTCTTTCACGCCGGCGACGGCAACCTGCATCCGCTGATCCTGTTCGACGCCAATACGCCCGGCGATCTCGCGCGCGCCGAAGACTTCGGCGGCAAGATCCTCGAGCTGTGCGTCGAAGCCGGCGGCACGATTACCGGCGAACACGGCGTCGGGCTGGAGAAGATCAAGCAGATGTGTGCGCAGTTCACCGCGCCCGAGCTCGCCCGCTTCCACGACGTGAAGGCCGCGTTCGACCCCGAACGCCTGCTGAACCCTGGCAAGGCCGTGCCGGAATTGCACCGCTGCGCCGAGTGGGGTGCGATGCACGTCCACGCCGGCCAGTTGCCGCACGCCGAATTGCCGAGGTTCTGATGCCCGACGCGCTGATTGAACGCATCCGCTGGGCCTATGAGAACGGTACGCCCCTCGTGATCCAGGGCAGCGGCAGCAAGGCCTTCTACGGCAACGCGGGCGGAGGTGAAATTCTCGACACCCGCGGGGTCGCCGGCGTCGTCGATTACCAGCCGAAGGAGCTGGTCCTGACCGCGCGCGCCGGGACCCCGCTCGCCGAAATCGAAGCGCTGCTCGAGGCGCACCAGCAGATGCTCGCCTTCGAGCCGCCGCACTTCGGCGGCGCCGGTACGCTCGGCGGCAGCGTCGCGGCCGGGCTCTCCGGTCCGCGTCGCCCCTACGCCGGGGCCGCGCGCGACTTCGTGCTGGGCGTACGCCTGGTCGACGGCACCGGCCAGGCGCTGCGCTTCGGCGGCCAGGTCATCAAGAACGTCGCCGGCTACGACGTCTCGCGCCTGATGGTCGGCGCGCTCGGTACGCTCGGCCTCGTGACAGAGGTTTCGCTCAAGGTGCTGCCGCGTCCGACAAGCGAACTCACGCTGCAGTTCGAACTCGATGAGGCCGCAGCGCTGCGGTCGATGAACCAGTGGGCGGGACTGCCCTTGCCGCTGTCGGCGACGTCATGGCACGCGGGGCTGCTGACGCTGCGGCTGGGTGGCGCCGCCGCCGCGGTGCGGGCGGCCCAGGCGAAACTCGGCGGCGAGGTCCTCGAGGACGCCACCGCGTTCTGGCAACGTCTGCGCGACCACGCGACCCCGTTTTTCGACAAGCGGCCGCTCTGGCGGCTGGCCGTGAAGCCCACCGCGGCGCCGCTGAATCTCGACCCGAGACAATGGATCGAATGGGGCGGCGCAGTGCGCTGGATCGCGACCGATCTCCCCGCGGCGACGCTGCGCCATGCGGCGCAGACTGCCGGCGGCCACGCCACCCTGTTTCGCGGGGACACCCCGCTCGACGGCGTCTTCACCCCGCTCGCGCCGGCGCTCGCGGCGCTGCACGCCCGGCTCAAACAGCGCTTCGATCCGCGCGCCATTTTCAATCGCGGCCGCCTGAGTCCGGATTTCTGATATGCAGACCTCCATCGCACCCGCATTCCGCGACACGCCCGAAGGCGAAGTCGCCGAGCGCGTTCTGCGCAGTTGCGTGCACTGCGGCTTCTGCCTCGCCACCTGCCCGACCTACCAAATCCTCGGCGACGAGCTCGATTCGCCGCGTGGCCGCATCTATCTGATGAAACAGGTGCTCGAGGGTGCGACGCCCACCGCGAAGACCCAACTCCACCTCGACCGCTGCCTGACCTGCCGCAACTGCGAAACCACCTGCCCGTCGGGCGTCGAGTACGGCAAGCTGCTCGATATCGGCCGCGCCATCGTCGAAACCAAAGTCGGGCGCGGTGCCGGGGAAACGGCGCTGCGCACCGCACTGAAAAACGGCCTGGGTTCACGCCGACTGTTCGGCAGCGCGCTCAAACTCGGCCAGAGCCTGCGCCCGCTGCTGCCGGGTTTTCTCAAGGCCCGCGTTCCAGCACCCGACGTCGCCGGCGTCTGGCCGCCTGCGCGCCACGCCCGCCGCATGCTGGTACTCGAAGGGTGCGTCCAGCCCGGCCTCAAACCGAATATCAACGCGGCTGCCGCGCGCGTCCTCGACCGCCTCGGTGTCTCCCTGCTTGCCGCCGACGAAGCCGGCTGCTGCGGCGCACTGGCGCACCATCTCAACGACGCAGCGAGCGGTCTCGCGCTCGCGCGGCGCAACATTAACGCCTGGCTTCCGCACCTCGACGCCGGTGTCGAGGCGATCGTGATGACCGCGTCGGGCTGCGGCGTCATGGTCAAGGACTACGGCTGGCTGCTGCGCGACGACCCGGCTTATGCCGCGAAGGCGGAACGGGTCGCCGCCGCGACACGGGATATTTCGGAAATCCTCGGTGCCGAGCGGGCGGCCTTGCGGGCGCTCGTGACGCGTCCGGGGTCGAAGCGCATTGCCTACCACCCGCCCTGCACGCTGCAGCACGGGCAAAAACTGCCCAGCAGCGGCGTCGAATCGCTGCTCGCCGACGCCGGGTTCGAACTGGTCCCGGTGGCCGAAAAACATCTGTGCTGCGGGTCGGCGGGGACCTATTCGATACTCCAGCCGGAGCTCGCCGGCGCGCTCAAGAAGCGCAAGCTCGCGCATCTGCGCGCGAAGCGGCCGGCGCTCATCGCGACCGCCAATATAGGCTGCCTCACCCACCTGCAATCCGGAACGACGACGCCGGTCAAACACTGGGTGGAACTTTTGGACGAGGTGCTGGCCGGATCCTGACGAGGAGGACTGCCGATGCTATTCAAGCAACTGTTCGAGCCGGTCTCGAGCACCTACACCTATCTGCTGGGCTGCGAGGAAACCGGCGCCGCGCTGCTGATCGACCCCGTGCTGCCAACGTGGGAGCGCGATCTCGCCGAGGTCAACAAGCTCGGACTCACGCTCGCGTACACGGTCGAGACACACATCCACGCCGACCACATCACCTCGGCGCAGAAGCTGAAGGCCGAGGCCGGGAGCGCGATCGTCGGGCCCGCGCTGGACGCGCTGCCATGCACCGAGATCGGGGTCGCTGACGGCGTGCCGTTCAGGATGGGCTCGATCGAACTCGCCCCGATCCACACGCCGGGGCACACCGACAACCACTTCGCCTACTTTCACGCCGGCCGGCTCTACACCGGTGACGCACTCTTGATCGAGGCCTGCGGACGGACCGACTTCCAGAGCGGCGATCCGGTCGCGCTGTATCACTCGGTACGCGGCAAGCTCTTCGCCTACGACGACGACACCCTCGTCTACCCGGCGCACGACTACGAACAACGTCGCATCAGCACGGTCGGCCAGGAGAAGGCGCGCAATCCGCGGCTTGGCGGCGAGCGCACGCTCGAGGATTTCGTCGCGCTGATGAACGGACTCGATCTGCCTTATCCCAAGTTCATCGACTACGCCGTTCCCGGGAACCGCGCCTGCGGCGTATGCCCGGTCGACGTGCCCGACCATCTGCAGGCCTACTGCGTGCAGACCGGCGACAGCCGCCAGGGTTAGCGATCAGCCCGCGAGGTCGCCCGGTTCGTTGAGGTTGGCGAAGGCGGCCGCATCGAAGCGCACACGTGTCGACGACAGGCCCGCCTGCCAGTGGCGCACGGCGCGTTCGCCACGCGCGAGGAAGGCTGCGAGATTGTCGCGCTGGTCGGTGCGAACGACGAAACAGCCGTGGTGAACGCGCGCCGCGTCTTCCGCCACCGCCAAGGGAACGCTTTCGAGTTGCGCCGCGCCGAGCAGGCGCAGCGCAAGATCGCTCGGCAGATGCGGGGTGTCGCAGGGCGTCACGAGCAGCCAGTCGGTGCGGACTGCGTCGAGTGCCGCAAGCACGCCGGCGAGCGGGCCGGGAAAATCCGGCAGGACATCGGGCAGCACGCGGCGGCCATAGCGCGCATAGCGTTCCAGGTTGCGGTTCGCACTGATCACGACCTCGTCGACCTGCGGCGTCACGGCGTCGAGCACCCATTCGACCAGCGGCCGGCCCTGGTAAGCGACGAGCCCTTTATCGGCGCCGCCCATGCGCCGCCCCGCGCCGCCCGCGAGGATCACAGCGGCAAGCGATGTCATGGCGCGCTAAGGACGAGCATAAAGGTGGAAGCGGTCGGAACGATCGCCCGGACGCGCGCCTTCCCACTGCTTGACCCAGCCCGCGGGAACGTAGGGTTCAGCCTCGCGCTGCCGTGTTTCAACGAGCAGCCAGCCGCAGCCGACATCCGCTGGCGTCAGCCGGCGAGCGCTGTGGTAGCTGAGCAGGAGACGCTGCTGCGTTCGCACCTCGAGCGTCTGGATGCATTCGTCGGGGCCCGCGCGCGCAGCGAGCACTTCGCCGACGCTGATATAGGAGAGACGGCGGTCGAGCGGCGCCTGGAACAGCGCCATCAGCAGAGTCCAGACGAAGGTCATGCCCGCCGTCCAAACGAGCATCGGACGCAGGGACGAGCGCTCGACGCGCAGCAGGAATACGACCCAGGCGAGCGTGACGAGGGCCCCCAGAAAAAGCGCCCACGGGCGCAGTTCGCCGACCCCCGTCATGCCGAGCTTGGCCAGGCGGCCCGCGAGCCGCGTCGGCGTCCCGAGGTCATGGGCGCTCCAGTAGACCCAGAGGACCAGACCGATGAAGCCGAACAGCATGACCGCGAACCAGAGCAGCGCGTTGGCCGCGCCGCGCCGCAAGGTGAAGAGCCCGGATGCGCCCAGCAGGGCGAGCGGCAGCAGGAGGATCAGTCCCTGCTCTTCGCCCGGCTGAGCGTCGAAGGCGTAGAGGCCGAGCAAGGCCAGCAACGCTGCGAGCGGGATCGCGACACCCGGGCTGGGCCAGCGCGCGCGCGCCCGGTAGATCGCCCAGGCCGCGAGCGGCCAGGCCGGCCAGGCATACCACCCGAGCAAGGCAGGATAAAAAGTCGGTCGCGGCATCCCGCTCTCGAGCCAGCGCTGCAGATTGAGTGGCCGTGTGAACGGGATGCCCTGCGCGCTCAGATACGCGAGCCAGGCCAAGCTCGCGACGAGGGCGAGCCCGAAGGCCGTCGCCCACGCGCGGGCTGCGCGGGTCGACCGATAGGCCTCGAGACCGAGCAAGCCCGCGGCAACGAGGAGCAGCAGTAAGGCTTCCGCGGCGCCGCCGGCCAAGACCATGAGGACCGCGCCGATGCCGAGCGCCCAGCCGCCGCCGGCGTGCGCCAAGCGCGCCATGCCGTACAGCATGACGGCGCCCGCGCCGAATTGTGCGGTGTAGGCATTGAGCTCGTGGCCGCGCACGAGCAGGCCCATGCAGCCGAGCAGCGTCAGGGTCGCCGCCCAGCCGGCGCCGTCGCCGTAAAGCGTGCGGGCGGTGCGCGCGACGAAGAAAAGGGCCAGCGCGACAAATACGCCCGAGGCCAGCCGGGCGCCATCGGGCAAGGCGAGAAGCGGCGAGCTGAACCAGGCCGTCGCCATCGCGACCCAGTAGTAGAGCGGTGGCGTCGCGACCTCGGCCTGCGGCTGGGCATGGTTTTGCAGCAACACCCAGAGGTTGACGAAATGTTCGCCGTCGCCCCCCTTCCACGGCGCGTGGCCGATCAACCCGGGCAACAGCCAAGCGGCGCACAGCAGCAGCAACCCGAGCTGCCCGAGGGAATGCCGGCGCTCAGTGGACAACTTTGAGGAGCTGGCCCGCTTGGGGTTCGCCGCTGGGATAGAGGTCATTCATCAGGCGCAACTGGCTTTCGCCGTCGGCGCCAAGGCGGCTCTGGCGCGCGAGCTCGGCGATCGTCGTGCCGCGCTTGGCGGTCACGAGCTTCAATCGGTAGGGTTGTGCGCGCGCGCTGTCCGCCGGCGTAGTCGCTCGGAAACTGTTGATCGCAGCGCGCAACGCCCCTCGCTGCTTCTCGTAGGCCGTCTTATCCTGCGTCATGCCCGCGATCAGATATTGCCTGTCCTTGAACACCACCGCCGTGACCACGACCGGCCGGCCTTGCTGCGCACCCGCCGCAAAGGCCGCAGGGAAGCCCCCCAGGCTGCCGCTGTCGTAGCGCGCGCCGGCGTCGAGCCGGATGCCCTTTTGCAGGGTCTCGAGCGGCCGGTCGTGCTTGGGCCCCGCCAGCAGTTCGAGTATCGCATCGCCGCCAGGGCTGAGCGCAGTCACGCGGTCGGGACGATTCTGCACGCGCCAGGTCGGCGGAAATTGCATCGCGAGGCCAAGTTTCTCGTGCAGTAGAAGATTGTCGCGGACGAGCCCCTGCTCCGGGCTGTCGCCGAAGTAGACGCCGGCGATCTTCTGCAGATAGTCGCTGCGCCCGTCGCGCGGCGCGGCGACCCGGTATCGCTTCGCCTCGTCCACCACCTGCTTCAGGCGCTTGTCGTTGCTCGGGTGCGTATCGAAAGTGCCATGATAGGTGCGGGGCTCGGCGCCGCCCCGCTTGGCCTGTTCGGCGGCAAAGTGCTCCTGGTTTTTGAGCACGCCGATGACGTCGATCATTGCCTCGGGCCGATAACCGGTTTTTGCGATGTACTGGGCGCCGAGACGATCGGCCTCGAGCTCGTGTTCGCGGCCGTAGCCGGCGGTCCACGCCTGCGCCAGCGTTTGCAGCAGCGACGCGCCGGCCCGATTGTCCATGCCCGGCACCAGTATCGACCCCAGTACGGCACCGAGGCCGGCCGCGGTCGCGGCGCTTTGCTGGCGCACACCGTGGCGCGCCGTCACGTGCCCGATCTCGTGGCCGACGACGCCCGCGAGTTCGGCTTCCGAATTGAGATAAGCCATGATGCCGCGCGTGATGTAGACGTAGCCCCCAGGGAGCGCAAAGGCGTTGACGTCGGGACTGTCGAGCACGGTGAAATGCCACGCCAGCCCCGGCCGGTGGCTTTGCTTGGCGAGGCGCTGGCCGACTCCGTCGACGTAGGCCTGTAGCGCCTGATCATCGAGCGCGGCGTATTCCTTAAGCACATCGCGATGCGCCTGGGCCCCCATCTCGGCTTCCTGCGCCTCTGACAGCAGCACGAAATCGCGGTCGCCGGTCACGGGATTGTTCGCGCAGTGGCTCAGCGCCAGGGCAGCGATCAGGGTCAGGGCAATGCGGCGAAAAGCTCGGGAAGTCACGTCTGCCTCATCTGTTCGTCTCGGGTGCAATGATAAACGCTGCGTTGCCGCAAAAATGCAAAAAGCGGCCGAAGCCGCTTTGAGCATAGTACGCAGAGCCGAGGCGTCGGCCGGCTTATTTCATGCCGTAGCGCTGGCGGAATTTCTCGACGCGACCGGCGGTGTCGACGATCTTCTGCTTGCCGGTGTAGAAGGGATGGCAGGACGCGCAGACCTCCACGTGCAGAGCGGGCTTGCCCAGCGTCGAACGGGTGACGAAGGTGTTTCCGCACGAGCAGGTCACGGTCACTTCGTTGTAATCGGGGTGAATGCCGGCTTTCATGGCAATTCCTTAATGGGTTGAATTCGGAGAACGCGGGAGTATAGCGGGTCGGGCGCGCTCGATCAAGCCTCAATCGTCCAGGCCGCGTCGCATCGAAAAACGCTGCCGTCTTGGTCGCCCGGATCTTGTCGACGAGGAATTCCAGCGCCGGAGTGTGCGCCCGCGGAGGGCGGAGCCTCGGCACGTGCGACCCCCGAGCGGGTGCGACAGGGAGGCGATTCCTTGACGCCGTCAGCCGCGCCGCATCGAGTCGAAGAATTCGCTGTTGTTCTTGGTCGCGCGGATCTTGTCGAGGAGGAATTCCATCGCCTCCATGTCGTCCATCGGGTACAGGAGCTTACGCAGCACCCACACCTTTTGCAGGATGTCGTGCGGCATCAGCAGTTCCTCGCGCCGGGTGCCCGAGCGGTTGACGTTGATCGCCGGATACTGGCGCTTCTCGGCCATCTTGCGGTCGAGGTGGATCTCGAGGTTGCCCGTGCCCTTGAACTCCTCGTAGATGACGTCGTCCATGCGGCTGCCGGTCTCGATCAGGGCCGTGGCGAGGATGGTCAGACTGCCGCCTTCCTCGATGTTGCGCGCGGCGCCGAAGAAGCGCTTCGGCTTTTGCAGCGCGTTGGCGTCGACGCCGCCCGTGAGCACCTTGCCGGAAGCCGGCTGCACGGTGTTGTAGGCGCGCGCGAGCCGCGTGATCGAGTCGAGCAGGATCACGACGTCCTTCTTGTGCTCGACCAGACGCTTGGCGCGCTCGATCACCATTTCGGCGACCTGCACATGGCGGCTGGCGGGTTCGTCGAAGGTCGAGGCGACGACCTCGCCGCGCACCGTGCGGCTCATCTCGGTCACTTCTTCCGGACGCTCGTCGATCAAGAGCACGAACAGCACGACTTCCGGATGGTTGGCGCTGATCGCATGCGCGATGTGCTGCAGCATAACGGTCTTGCCGGATTTCGGCGGCGCGACGAGCAGACCGCGCTGGCCCTTGCCGACCGGCGCGACGATGTCGATCACGCGGCTCGTGATGTTTTCCTCGGCCTTGACGTCGCGCTCGAGCTTGAGCGGCTTGTCCGGGTGCAGCGGCGTGAGGTTCTCGAACAGGATCTTGTTCTTGCTCGCTTCCGGCGGCTCGCCGTTGATCAGGTCGAGCTTGGTCATCGCCGAATAGCGCTCGCCGTCCTTGGGCGTCCGGATCTCGCCCTCGATCTTGTCGCCGGTGTGGAGGTTGAAACGGCGGATCTGCGATGGCGAGACGTAGATGTCGTCGGTGTTGGCGAGGTAAGACGTTTCCGGCGAGCGCAGGAAACCGAAGCCGTCAGGCAGCACTTCCAGCACACCGTCCCCGTAGATGCTTTCACCGCGCTTCGCGAGCGTCTTCAGAATCGTGAAGATCAGTTCCTGTTTGCGGAAGCGGTTGGCGTTGTCGATGCCATTAGCGGCGGCGACTTCGAGCAGTTCGGTGATCGGTTTTTGCTTGAGTTCGGAGAGGTGCATGGGAGAGGCCTGAATGGGCTCGCTTGAAAGAGCCTGACGTGTGGGGGGGATGGGTGCGGACGATGCTGCGGGCTTAGAGCGCTCGCGGGGCAATGCGTCCGGGCAAGGCATGGGGGTTAGATGTTGCTGTCGACGAAAGCGGTCAGCTGCGACTTGGACAAGGCGCCGACCTTGGTGGCTTCGACGTTGCCATTCTTGAAGATCATGAGCGTGGGAATGCCGCGAATACCGAATTTCGGCGGAGTGGCCTGGTTCTCGTCGATGTTGAGTTTGCAGACCTTGAGCTTGCCGGCGTATTCCTTGGCGACTTCGTCGAGAATCGGGGAGATCATCTTGCAGGGGCCGCACCAGTCCGCCCAGTAGTCCACCAGAACGGGCACGCCAGCCTGCAGCACTTCCTGTTCGAATGAATCGTCGGATATGTAATGAACATGTTCGCTCATCGGTGAAGCTCCTAATTGAAGTGTGGGGATGGGCCGGACAGGGCCTGGACAGTTTTAAAGCTGACGGTAAAGCTGGAAAATTCGGTTTTGTGCCGATATGCTACATCAAAATCGCGAGCTGCAAGCAACCAGCGCTTTTCTCAATAATCTGGGTAAATACGAATGACTTATGTTGTCACCGACGCCTGTGTGAAGTGCAAGTACACCGATTGTGTCGATGTCTGTCCGGTGGACTGCTTTCATGAAGGCCCCAACTTTCTGGCCATCGATCCCGAGGAGTGCATCGACTGCACGCTGTGCGTCGCCGAGTGCCCGGTCGAGGCCATCTACGCCGAAGACGATGTGCCCGACGACCAACGCGCCTATATCGCCCTCAACGCCGAGCTGGCCAAGGGGTGGAAAGTGATCGTCGAGCGCAAGGACCCGCTTCCGGACGCCGACGAATGGGCCGGGGTCAAGGACAAGCTCAAATACCTGGAACGCTGATCCGATCGACACCCACGGGCGGCCCTGCCTTGCTGCAAGGCGTCGCCCGTCGCCTGCTGGACCTCTACGCCGACCATCTGCCCGATCTATCGGGCCTCACCGTGCTCGTCCCCAATCACCGCGCAGGGCTCGACTTCGCCCGTGCCCTGGCGCGGGAAGCGGGCCTCGATGCGCTCATCGCCCCCCGCATCACTCCCCTCAAAAGCTGGGCTGAAACCTTCGCCACCGGGGCGGCCGAGCCGCAGGCGCGGCGGCTCGCGCGACTGCACGCGGCGCTGCGGCACCTCGAGTGGCTCGGCGCGGTCGACAAATGGGCGCTCGCCAACGAATTGCTGCAACTCGTCGACGCGCTGTCCGCGCTGCGACAGGACAGCTCCGGGGGGCAGCGACTCGGCGTGTCGGGTCACGCGTCGCCCGAGCGCGAAGCGGCATTGGTCGAGGCGGTCTGGCAGACCCTCGCCGCTGCCGGCGACGATCCTCAAACGCGTTATGCCAAGGCGCTCGAGACGCTGGACCTCGACATCGCGCAGGAGCCGCGTCCGCTCTTCGGCTACGCCCTCGGTCCGCTCAGCGGCGTCGAGCAGGCGTTTCTCGCGCGTTGTGCCAGCCATACGTCGGTGACCCTGCTCGAAGCGGACGCCGACGACCCGGTCGCCTACACGCTCCAGCAAGCCTGGCTGTCGACCGAACCCCCGCTCGTCACACGCGCCGCGCGGCTGGCCGAGCGCTTCGCCGTATCGCCGATCGCCGAGCGGATCACCCTGGCCCCGGCCCCGCATCTCGAAGCCGAGGCGCGGGCCGTCGCGACCTGGGTCGCGGCGCGGCTGCGCGAGGGCCGGCATGCACTCGCGCTGATTGCGCTCGACCGCGAAACCGCCCGCCGGGTGCGGGCGCTGCTCGAGCGTCTCGACGTTCTCGTCGCCGACGAGACCGGCTGGACGCTTTCGACGACAGCGGCGGCGGCCGTAGTCGACCGCTGGCTCGAATGCGTGGCGAGCGATTTTCCCCACGTCGAGCTGCTGGACCTGCTCAAGTCGCCCTTCGTGCTCGGCGTATTCGCCGACCGGCAGGACCAGGTCGTGCAGCTCGAGCTCGCGCTGCGTCGTCAGCGCGTGTCACAGGGCACCGCCGACATCCGGCACGTCGCGCACCGCGAATTCGCTGCGCTTCCGGCCTGGCTCGCCAGGTTGTTCGACGCGCGCCAGGGGTTTGTCCGGACGCGGGCGCCGCTTGCGCTCTGGCTGCAGCGGCTCGGCGACAGCCTCGACCACATCGCGGCCAGCGGCCCGCTCAGGGCCGACGCCGCCGGCGCTCACCTGCTGGAGACCCTCGCGGCGCTCGGTCGCGATCTGGCTCAGGACACGGAACAATACGACTTCAACGAATGGCGGCGCTGGCTCGGTCTCGCGCTCGAGTCGGCAAGCTTCGTCGACACGGACGTCGACAGCCCGATCGTCCTGACTTCGTTGCCGGCGGCGCGCGGACGCTGCTTCGACGCCGTCGCCGTGATCGGTGCCGATGCCCGCCATTTGCCGGTGCAGGCTGCGCCGGGTCTGTTTTCACAAGCCACCCGCCGCCAGCTCGGGCTGCGTACGGCCGCGGACGATGCGGCGGACGCGGTTGCCGATCTGACTGCGCTCCTGGTCCAGGGGCCCGCGCTCCTGAGTTGGCGCGCGTGGAACGACGACGAGCCGAATCCGGCATCGGCGCTGGTGCTGCGCCTGCAGGCTTTGCACGTCGCAGCATGGGGCAGCGCGCTGCCGGAACAGCGCGTAGGCGAGCCACCCGCCCTCGCGAGCGCCTTGCCGCAACGCTGCCTGCGGCCCGCGCCGACCGTCAGTCCGGGCCAAATGCCACGGCGCTATTCCGCAACCGCGTACCAGACGCTGCTGGACTGCCCCTACCGCTTCTTTGCGCGCGGCATACTCGGTATCCGCGAGCTCGACGAAGCCGACGAGGCCCTCGACAAGAGCGACTACGGCAACGCCCTGCACCGGATCCTCAAGCACTTTCACGACAGCGATCCTCCGCTCGACCGCGAACAGGCCATGGCCCGGGTCGAGGCATGTTCAGCGGCCGAATTCGCGACGCTGCCGGCCTACACCGCGGCAGCCTGGCATTGCCGGTGGAGCGGGATCGCACCGGCCTACGTCGACGCCTGGTTGGAGTGGGCTGCCAGCGGCTGGCGTCACGCATCGAGCGAAACCGATTTCTCGGTTGCGGTCGCGGTCGCCGGTCTCGGCGAAGTCACGCTGCACGGACGGGTCGACCGCGTCGATCGCAGGGGCGACGCGCTCGCAGTGATGGACGCGGTCGGCTGGTCCAGCGCCCACGTCAT
>CBJMYK010000013.1:0-13365 GCA_966433795.1 uncultured Thiobacillus sp.
CATCATGCTCGTGAGCCTGGTCGAGGCCGCGCAATACCTCGTGTTCGGCGCGATCGAAGCCTTCCTTGCGCTCTTTGCGTCTTCGCTCGGCATCCCGCCTTGGCAGATCGGCGTCATCCTCGGTGTGCAGCTCGTCAGCATCGTCTTCGCCAAGCCCATCGCGGGCAAGGTATCCGACCGGCTCGGACGCCGCCGCGTGATCCTGCCCGGCCTCGTGATCGGCGCCGCGAGCGTCGCGCTGCTGCCGCATTTCCCGAACTTCGCGGGTCTGTCGGTACTGAGCCTCGTCTTCGGCCTCGGTTTCGCCACCGTCACCTCGTCGACCGCAGCGCTCGTCGCGGACCTGACCCGCGATGGCCGCTACGGCTCGTCGATGGGCGTGCTGCGCACCATCATGGACGTCGGCCAGTCGATCGGGCCCGTGCTCACCGGCTTCATGGTCGGCGTCGCCGGCTACCCGAGCGCCTTCACGCTACTGGCCGCCATCCTCGTCGCCGCCGCCCTCCTGCTCGGCGTGCTGCTCAAGGGTGTGGAAAAGAAGATCTCTACAGGACTATAGTGACCGGGCCTGTTTGCTCCCAAGGAGACCGTCATGCGCCTCGCTTCCCTGCTCGCCACGTTCGCTTGCGTCGCCACCTGCCTCGGCGCGCCCGCCATCGCCGACACCGCGCCAGCCGCTGCCGTCGCCGCTCAAACGCAAACGGTCTCGTCCGAAGCCTGCCTCGCCCGCGCCAAGGGCGACCTCGTCGCCCAGCTCAACTGCTGCAAGGCCCACAAAGGCGTCTGCGGCTGCCGCGCCGGCAAGATCGTGTGCTGCGACAACACGACGAGCAATGAGCCGGGCTGCACGTGTCATGGCGACGAGGGCGTGCCCGAATAAGTCGAGTTAGGGGCGGTCGACACGCCACCGCCTTACGCCCTTGAATTTAACGCCATACGTTATATGATTGACGTATGATCCTGTCATTCAAGGGCGCTGACGCCCAGACCTTGTTCGCTGGCACGGCGGTCAAGCGCTTCGCGAATATCAGGACCGTCGCCGAACGCAAGCTGCAGATGCTGCACCGGGCCGTCCAACTTGAGGACTTGCGCGTCCCGCCGCAGAACCGGCTGGAGAAGCTCAAAGGCGACAGGAAGGGAACCTGGAGCATACGCATCAACGATCAATGGCGAATCTGCTTCCGGTTCGAGAACGGCAACGCGTATGACGTGGAAATCGTCGATTACCACTGACAGGAGAAAACGATGGCCATAGTGAACGGCATGCGCCCGATCCATCCGGGCGAAATCCTCCGCGAGGAATTCCTGATTCCGCTGGGACTCTCGGCCAACGCGCTGGCCATCGCCCTGCGCGTCCCCGCACCGCGCATCAACGACATCGTGCGGGAACGCCGAGCCGTGTCCGCGGACACCGCCCTGCGACTGGCGCGCTACTTCGGCACCAGCATCGAGTTCTGGCTGGGCCTGCAGTCGGACTACGACATGAAGATCGCCCTGGCGGAGCACGGCGCGCAAATTCATCGCGAGGTGTTGCCGATGGAGAAGGCTGCGTGATCTCGGCGACAGGCGCCTGGTTCGTGGCGACACCTCAGTAACGGGGGACGTGCCTAGGCCTAAAGTCCGATCGGCCTAGTCACATTTGGAGGCCAATGATCCTCGCGCAAATCGAAAAGCAACTTCCAGGAGAACATGCGCACGCACGCGCTGTTCGCGAGCACCTCGCGCGCGCGTGTAGTGAGTTCATAAATCTCGGGTTGGCTGATCCACTATTCGCCCACGAGCTTGCGTCGGGCTCAAATCAAAAATTCTGGGCTCGCATATCGGAGGCACTTGTAGCTGGTCGTCTTCGCGACAAAAATTTTGGTGTAAGGACAACGGCGGGCGAAGGCCCAGATCTCCTGGTGATGAATGGCACTGGCAGGGTTTGGGTTGAGGTTGTGTGTCCAGAGCCGATTCATGTTTCGAGCGAGTGGCTAAATCCCAAACCGGGTCACGTCGTCAACTTCCCACACGAGGAGATATTGCTACGGTGGACGAGCGCGATCAAAGCCAAAGCCGAAGCGCTCATCGGTAGCGAGGACGGCCGGAAAAAAGGATATCTGAGTTCCGGTGTTGTAATGCCGAAGGACGCCTACGTTATCGCCGTGAATGGTTGCCGGCTGCGCAGTGGACCCTTCTCTGCGCTCATTGGAATCAGCCAGTTTCCGTTTGCTGCAGAGGCCGTCTTTCCCGTCGGCCCTTACCAGTTGCGGATCGACAGCGAGACACTTAGCGTGGTGGATCAGTGTCACCAACATCGCCCCTACGTACTGAACAAGAACAGGGCAGACGTCCCCACTTATACTTTCCTGGACCCTCGTTTCAGTCCAATCAGCGCGATCTGGGCGGTCGACCTGAACGGAGGATCTACTATCGGAAATAGCGAGCCGACGGCTGTCGTTCACAATCCGAATGCAACGAACCCGCTGCCCCTTGGATTCTTGCCGGCAGACGACGAATATGTCGCCGTCGCTGAGGTTGATGACTTCATTCTTCGCAAAGCCTGTATGGGCAGCTAGCGATTCACGGTGCAGCTCATTTACTCCCCGCCACCCAAACCCCCTCCCACCCCGCCACCGGCGGGACTTTCCTGAAGGCATCTATCCGCGCCAGCATCACCGCGCTCGGCCGGTCGCCCGGCGCATTCGCCAGACATTCTCTGAACGCCGCTTCGGCCGCATCCCAGTCCTCCGCGCGATAGCGGGCGAGCGCGGCTTCATACGCCTCGACCGCCCGCCGGCTCGCTTCGCTCGATTCGCTCGCGATCCCGAGCAATTCATACACGCGCACGGGCTGAAGCTTGCCGGCGACGCGCAGGCTGTCGATTTCGCGGAAGACGAAGTCCTCGCCGGCGAGCTTACGCGTGCCCTCGCTGACGAGGATGCGCGTGCCGTAGAACTTGTTGGCCTGCTCGAGGCGTGAGGCGAGGTTCACGGTGTCGCCGATGACGGTGTAGCCGCGCGAGGTCTCCGAGCCGATGTTGCCGACGGTGACCTCTCCGCTCGCAACGCCCATGCGCACCTGGACGTCTGGCAGGCCGTGCTTGATGCCGAAAAGCTCGGGCAGGCTCGCGCGGAAGGCGTCCATCTTCGCCATCTGGTCGAGCGCCGCGAGGCAGCCGAGCTGCGCGTGCCCTTTCGCGTCGGTGAACGGCGGGCCCCAGAAGGCCATGACCGAGTCGCCGATGTATTTGTCGACGATGCCCTGACGGCCGCGAATGACCTCGGACATCATCGCGAAGTAGCGGTTGAGGAAGCGGACCGCCGCGTCCGGCGTGAGGTCCTCGCACATGCGCGTGAAGCCTTCGAGGTCGGAGAAGAACACGGTCATGACCTCGCGTTGACCGCGATCGGCGGCGAGGCGGTTCTCGAGCAGGCTCTTGACGATGCGCGGGTCGACGTACTGGCCGAAGGTTTCGCGGATGCGCTCCTTCTCGCGCAGGCCGAGGACCATGTGGTTGAACGAGGTTGCGAGCATCGCCATCTCGTCGCGCGTGCGCACACGGATCTCGACGCCGAGATCGCCGGCCTCGACGGCCTGGGTGCCGCCGACCAGACGCCTGACCGAGTCGACGAGCGAACGCGTGACGAAGGTCGCGAAGATGAGGCCCAGCAGGGTCGCGATCCCGGTCACGATCCAGTTGAGTGTGGTCGCGCGCGCTTCCTCCGCCTTGGCCGCGGCCGCGGTGTCCTGCGTGAGCTTGGCGAGAAGCTCGATGGTCTTGCCGATCTCGACGTCGACCGCGTCCTTCTCGCGCAGCAGGGCTTCACGCACGAGGGTCTGCGAGCGCGGCGTGCCTTCCTCCGCCTCGATCTGGAACAGGCGGAAGGTGCGGTGGAACTGCTGGCGTGCGGTCTGGATCGCCGGCAACTGCTCGGCCAGCTTGGCGAGCGTGACGCGGTCGAGTTCGAGCGTCGTGTCGGCGTCGGCCTCGGCGAGAAAGCGGAGCGAGGAATCGATGATCTGGTCGGCGTTGACGCCGCGCGCGTCGAAGCTGGTCGACTCCCTGGCCAGATACTCGGGGTCGGGCCGGGCGGCTTCCATGCCGGCCATGACCCGCTCCATGTGCACCATCTGCTGACGGATCAGGATTTCGACGCTCGCGACCTGTTGCTCGAGGGGCAGGTACCAGTCCGAAAGCGCGCGGACCTGACCGTTGAGATGCCGGAAATTGAGGACCGACAGCCAGGTGACGGCCACCATCAACACGAGGAGTGCGGTCGTGATGCTGAAGATCTTCAGGCTGATGGGAAGGCGCACGCGATCTCCTGGCTGCTCGATATCCTCAACCCTAGCGCAGTGGGCCGCTTCGTCCAAGCGCGGGGCAAAGCCGACGTCGGCGGGCGGCGCCCGCCGCTTGGACGCTCAGTCTGCCCTGGGCCCAGGCGGCGTCTCCGGCCGCAGGCGCGCTTCAGGCGTTGCCATCGCGCCAGAGCGGGTCCTCGATCAGCGGGGGCTTGCCCTGCGCGAGCTGATGCTTGTCCATCACGATCTGGAACAACCGCAGCACGTTCGACACGGGGCAGACCCTTTGAAACGTGAGCAGGATCAACTGCTGTTTGTTGCTGACGTCGAACTTCTTGAAAATATTCCCGAGGTGCAGCTTGACGCTTTGTTCCGACACCTGCATTTCGCCGGCGATCTCCTTGGTCGACAGGCCGCCGAGGACATGACGGAATATTTCCGACTCGCGCTTGGTCAGCACGTTGCGGATCGATTCGATCGCCTGATTGATGATTTCCTCGAGTTCGACCACGCGCAGGATCAGCCGCTGCAGAATGCGGCGCTCGACCCACAGCTCCCCCTCGAGCACCTTCTGCACGGCCGTGAGCAAATGCTCGCCGCTCATTCTTTCATTGATGTAACCCGCTGCGCCCGAGCGGATGATCTTGAGCAGGAATTCGTCGGGCATGTCATGCCCGAAGACGATGACCTTGAGATTCTGCGCGTGCTGCACATGGCGGGAGAATCCGCCGGGCACGTCCAGGACGGCCTGCCGGTGTATCAGCAGCACGTCGGCCTTGGCCGCGACAAAGGCATTCCAGCAATCCACCCCGGGCTTGACGCATGCGACGACCTGGATGTGCGCGGAACGCGCCAGCACGGCGAGCAGCCCGTCGAGATAAAAGTCGGGATTCGCCAGGACGAATATCCGAGCGACGCCGGGGACGCGCTCGTCCACCTTTGCCAGAAAGCCGTGATCATCCATGCGCGACCATCAAACCGTATCTCCTGAAAAAAATATAACACCTGCGCTACCCGCTCACCATGTCCCATTCGTCTAGGTCGGCAGCGTTTCCATCTAGCCATCCGGGTGGGGTCGCGTCCCCCTTTAGATGGCCACATGTCCAGATTGTTTCTGGCGTGTGGAATCCTACATTTCAGCATCGTCGCATGGGCCCATGGGACACGTACACGAACATCCGAAGGACGTACAGGAGACCACCATGAACGATTTAGCCCCGATCGAAGACGCGATGCTCAACGGCGATTTGTTTGCGAAAGCCTTTGTCGCGAGGAAACACAGCGCACTGAACCGCGTGAAGCCGGAATACCTGGCGCTGGCCATGCGCAAGATCGATGCCGTGAGCGAACGTGAAGTCGTCTTCGACGGGCGCAGGATGCTCATGCTGTCGTCCAACAACTACCTCGGACTGGCGAGCGACCCGCGTCTCTCACAGGCCGGCGTCGAGGCGATCCGCTACTGGGGCAACAGCACCAGCGGCAGTCGGCTGCTCAACGGGACCAACGACCTGCACGAGGAACTCGAACGCAAGCTGTCGTGGTTCAAGCAGGTCGAAACGGTCGTCGCCTTCCAGAGCGGCTACATGGCCAATCTCGGCGTACTGAGCGCGCTGCTTTCCAAAGACGACGTCGCGATCGTCGACAAGCTCGTGCACGCCAGCATTCTCGACGGTTGCGCGCTCGCCCATGCGCAGGTGCGCAGCTTTCGCCACCAGGACATGGCGTCGCTCGAGCGCGTCCTTCGTGACGTCGGACACCAGGCGAACAAGCTCATTGTGGTCGACGGCATCTACAGCATGGACGGCGATTTTGCGCGACTGCCCGAGATCATGGCACTCGCGCGGCGCTACGGCGCGCGGGTGATGGTCGACGACGCGCACGCGACCGGCGTCGCCGGGCCGCACGGGCGGGGCACCGCCGATCATTTCGGCATCGACGAGCCCGACATCATCACCGGCACGCTGTCCAAGGCCTTCGGCTGCATCGGCGGCTTCGTCGGCGCCACGAAGGAGGTAATGGACTTCATCAAGTACAACTCGCACGCCTTCATCTATTCGACCAGCATCAGCCCGTCGGTTACGGCCTCCCTGATCCGGGCCGTACGCATCATCGAGGACGAGCCGCAGAAGCGCGTCAACCTGTGGGCGTGCACCCACCACCTGCTGAACGGGCTGAAATCGCTCGGCTTCGATACCGGTGTGAGCGAAACGCCGATCATCCCGATCGTGCTCGGCGATGAAACCACGATGTTCGAACTCGTCGCACGCATGGACGCGGACGACATCTTCGCGAGCCCGGTCATCTATCCGGCGTGTCCACGCAACAAGCCGCGCGTACGCATCAGTCTCTGTGCCGAGCACACCATTTCCGACATGGACCGGGTGCTTGATTCGGTCTCGCGCCACGGCCGTGACCTCGGCATCATCCACTAGCGGGAGGCCGTGATGTCGGAAACGATCTCCGCGCGACTACTGACGCTACACGAACGGCTGGCGCGGGCCGCACTCGGCTGCGCGCGTGATCCGCGCGCCGTGACGCTGCTCGCCGTCAGCAAGACCTACGATCACAACGCCGTACGCAATATCGCCCGCCTCGGCCATCGCGAATTCGGCGAGAACTATCTGCAGGAAGCGCTCGACAAGCAGCGCGCGCTCGCCGATCTCGATCTGGTGTGGCATTTCATCGGGCCGATCCAGCGCAACAAGACGCGTCGCGTCGCCGAGAACTTTGCCTGGGCGCACTGCGTCGATCGTTTGTGCATCGCGGAGCGTCTGTCCGAGCAGCGGCCTGCCGACGCTCCGCCCTTGAACGTCTGCCTGGAAGTCAATGTGAGCGGCGAGCCGAGCAAGGGGGGCGTCCCCGCGGACGCCGCGATCACGCTTGCGAAGCAGGTTGCGGCCTTGCCCAGGCTGAGGCTGCGGGGCTTGATGGCGATACCCGCGCCGACCCGCGATCGCGCCTGCCAGCGGGCCGCCTTTGCCCGGGTGCACAGCCTGTTCGAGGCGATCAAGGCGCGCGGACTTCCCGTCGACACGCTGTCGATGGGCATGTCCGGCGACTTCGAGGCGGCGATCGCGGAAGGAGCGACGATCGTGCGCATCGGCACGGCGATTTTCGGCCCGCGCTTCTATCCCGAACTGGCTGCGCACCGGTAGGAAAAGTCTCGCGTCATGCATGTCCGCGTGTATTCGTCGATAGACGAGATCGAGCCTCGCGCCTGGGACGAAATTGTCGGTCGCGACGCCACGATCTGCTCCCATGCCTACCTCAAGGCAGTCGAAGGCAGCGCAATCAACGACTGCGTGTTCCGCTACCCGGTGGTGTACGACGACGCCGGCCGCGTGCTGGCGCATACCTGCATGTTTTCGATCAGCATGGACATGGCGCTGTTTGCACAGGGCGCCGTCCGCGCCCTCGTGGGCGCGGTGCGCCGCGTGTTCCCGCGGTTTCTGACCCTGCGCATGCTCGAATGCGGCACGCCTGTCGCGCTCGGGCGTCAGATCACGCTGCGCGACGACGCGGATGCGGAACAGGTCCTCGCGCAGCTGGTCGCGGCGGCCGAGACGATCGCCGAAGAGGCCGGGCTGAACTACCTGCTGTTCCGGGATTACCGTGACGAGGAGCGGGGCCGCTTCGACGCGCTGACCGCGCACGGCTACAGCGTCCTGCCGAACCTGCCCGACGCCGTGCTCGAGATACGCTGGCGCAGCTTCGACGCCTACCTGGCCGACATGCGCAGCAGCTACCGCCGCAAGGTCCGGCTCAATCTGGCACGCATCGCGGACCGCGGGATCCGCAGCAAGCTTCTGACCGACTTTCGCCATCTCGCCAACGTCTTCGCCGCGCAGTGGCGATACATCTACGACCACGCCAGCGAATACAAGCGCGAAATTCTGACTCCGGCCTTCTACCGGAACATCAACACGCACCTGCCGGGTTCGCGCGTTCTCGTGTTCTATCAGCAGGACAGGCTGATCGGCCACTGCCTGCTGCTGTTCGAGGATGATGTGCTGCGCTGGATGTACGTCGGCAAGGACGGCGAGGAAGCCGAAGACGTCTACCCGTTCATGCTGTACGAAATCGTCCGTCACGCCATCGAGGCCGGCGTGCGCTCGATCAAGCTCGGCATCACAACCTACGTCGCGAAAACCGATCTCGGCGCCGAGATGGTGCCGCTCTACATGTACATGAAACACCGCACGCGGCTGTTTCCGAAGCTGTCGCCCTGGCTATTCCGCCGGATGACGCCGCTTCCGCCGCAGTTCGCAAAAAGCGTGTTCAGGCGCGAGACGGGAAGGCTTCCGACGGCGGCAGTCCCGTAGCGCCCACGGCCGGGCGCGCGCCGGGCCGGCTCAGTCCAGCCGTGCGGGCACCACCGGAACGCCGCTCGCGACATCGCCGCACTGCGCGCGGTGGCGCAACGCGTGGTCCATCAGCACGATCGCGGTCAGCGCCTCGACGATCGGCGTCGCACGGATGCCGACGCAGGGGTCGTGGCGACCGTGGGTGACGACTTCGATCGGCTGGCCATGCAGGTCGACCGAGCGTCCTGGCAGGCGCATCGACGAGGTCGGCTTGATCGCGACGTGGGCGACGACCGCCTGCCCCGACGAGATGCCGCCGAGCACACCGCCCGCATGGTTGGAGAGGAAGCCCGCGGGCGTGATCTCGTCGCGGTGTTCGGTGCCGAGCTGTCGCGCGGCCTGCATGCCGTCGCCGATTTCGACGCCCTTGACCGCGTTCAGGCCCATCAGCGCGTGGGCGAGGTCTGCGTCGAGCTTGTCGTACAGGGGCTCGCCCCAGCCCGGCGGCACGTTCTCGGCAGCGACGCTGACTTTGGCACCGACCGAATCGCCGGACTTCCTGAGCGCGTCCATGTATTCCTCGAGCCGCGGCACGATGCCCGCGCTCGGCGAGAAGAAGGCGTTATGGTCGATCTCGTCCCACGACTCGAAAGGGATGTCGATCGGTCCGAGCGCGCTCATATAGCCGCGCACGGTGATACCGTAGTTTTCCTTGAGCCACTTCCTGGCGATCGCACCGGCGCCGACGATCGGCGCAGTCAGGCGCGCCGACGAGCGGCCGCCGCCGCGCGGGTCGCGAAACCCGTACTTCTGCGTGTAGGTGTAGTCGGCGTGTCCGGGGCGGAAGGTTTCGGCGATATTGCCGTAGTCCTTGCTGCGCTGATCCTCATTGCGGATCAGCAACGCGATCGGCGTGCCGGTGGTCTTGCCCTCATAAAGGCCGGAGAGGATCTCGACTGTGTCGGATTCGCGGCGCTGGGTGACGTGGCGCGAGGTGCCGGGCTTGCGGCGGTCGAGATCGTGCTGGATGTCGTTTTCGCTCAACATCATGCCGGGCGGGCAGCCGTCGACGACGCAACCGATGGCGGGCCCGTGCGACTCGCCGAACACGCTCACACAGAACAGTTTGCCGATTGTGCTGCCAGACATGGAATGCGCCGCGAAAGAGCCCTGGGAATGCGGCGGAGTCTAGCACAGGCGCGGCTTCGGGGCCCGGCGCTGCGAAGACGCCGGACGCGGAACCCTGCTCGCCCTGCGTGTTCTATCCTGAATAGGCCACCTTTCGAGACCCCCCATGAACGTCACCAAAGAGATATCCAAGCTGGGCCAAAGTCTCTGGCTCGACAACCTGTCACGCGACCTGCTGCGCGACGGCACGCTCGCGAAGATGATCGCCGAAGATGGTGTGTCCGGCGTGACCTCGAATCCGTCGATCTTCCAGAACGCGCTCGCGACGAGTCCGCACTACGCCGACGACGTGGCGCGCCTCAAAGCCGAGGAGCCGGACGTCGAGCGGCGCTATGAAGCGCTCGTCATCCCTGACATCCAGGAGGCCTGCGATCTGCTTCTGCCGTTGTATGAACAAAGCGGCGGGAACGACGGCTACGTCAGCCTCGAAGTCGCACCGCGTTGGGCCTACGACAAGACGCGCACCGTCGAAGAAGCGCATCGCCTGTGGGCACGCGTGAACCGCCGCAACCTGTTGATCAAGGTGCCGGGTACGCCGGAAGGCGTCGGCGCGTTCGAGGCCTTGACCCAGCTCGGAATCAACGTCAACGTGACGCTGCTTTTTTCGATCGCGCAGGCGCAAGCGGTGTTCGATACCTACATCCGCGGCCTCCGCCTCCGGGCCGAACCGGGCGCGGGCCTGCGCAGCAGCAAGGCCGTCGCGAGCCTGTTCCTGTCCCGCGTCGACACCCAGGTTGACGCGCAGCTGACTTCGATTGGCACGCAGGAGTCGCTGTCGCTTCGCGGCAAAGCCGCAGTGGCCATGGCAAAGCTTGCGTACCAGGCCTATGTCGCGACCTTCCGCGGGCCGGCGTTCGCGGCGCTGGCGGCGCAGGGTGCGCGTCCGCAATTCCTGCTGTGGGCCAGCACCGGCGTCAAGAACCCGGACTACCACGATCTTCTCTATGTCGAGCCGCTGATCGGACCGGAGACCATCAATACCCTGCCGGACAAGACCCTGGCGGCGCTGCGCGACCACGGCCAGCCGGTACAGCAACTCGGGCAGGCGGTCGACGAGGCGAGCGCACAGCTCGCCGAGCTCGCGCGCCTCGGGGTGGACATGGACATGGTCGCCGCGAGCCTGCAGGATGCGGGCGTGAAGCAGTTCGAAGCCTCGTATCGAAAGCTGCTCGCCCAGATCACCTGAGCGATTCCCCTACTCCTGGCATGGCCGGATTTCAAACAAGAACAATTTATGTTCCGAGAAAAAATCTTGAATGGACAGCCATCCTGACGAGGAACACGATGGTCTCGACGCTACGCATCGCCAGTGTCAGAGCCCAAGAACACAGACCGAGGAGACGATTCATGACCTATACCCGACTGCCCGCCCGCAGCCTCGACCAAAATGCCGGCCTGCTGCGCCCGGCTTGCATCCTCCCCGAGCGCGTCGCACTCGAAAATCCGGCCCTCGACGTGATGACCGACTTCCGGCGCCTGACCGCCTTCATCGCCACCCCCGGCGACACGATCAAGCAGGCCGAGGAGCGCATGATTCGCCGCAAGGTGCGCCTGCTGTTCGTGATGGACACGCTCGATCGCGTCGCCGGCCTCATCACCAGCACCGACATCCAGGGCGAGAAACCCTTGAAGATCGTGCAAAGCCGGGGCATCCGCCGCGACGAAGTGCTCGTCGCCGACATCATGACCCCGGTCGACCGGCTCGAAGCGGTCGACTACGATGACATCGCCCACGCGCGTGTCGGACACGTCCTCGAAACCCTCAAGGCGCGCGGTCGCCAGCATGCGCTCGTGATCGAGCACACCGAAGGCCGACAAATGGTGCGCGGCCTGCTCTCGCTGTCGCAACTGTGCAAGCAGCTCGGCGTGGTCGTCGAGACGACCGAGGTCGCCGACACCTTCCTCGAGATCGAACAACAGCTCGTCCACGTCTGAACGCGCCTCGCTCGCCGGGTCATATGGAAATCCTGCTCGATGAACTCGGTTCGGGATTTCCGGATGCGGCGCAGAGCGTTCGCCTTCTCATCCGCCTGACCGTCGCGATGCTGCTCGGCGCCGTCATCGGGCTGCAACGCGAGCAGCACGGCAAACCGGCGGGCCTGCGCACACACATCCTGGTCGCGATGGGCACCGCGCTCTTCGTCATCGCCGCCACCGAATCCGGCATGAATGCGGACGCGGTCTCGCGCGTGATCCAGGGCCTTACGGCAGGCATCGGTTTCATTGGCGCCGGCGCAATCCTCAAAGTCGGACAACAGCGCGAAATTTACGGCCTCACCACCGCGGCAGGGATCTGGGCGACCGCCGCGGTGGGCGTCGCCGTCGGCCTGGGCCTGCTCGGTCTCGCGGTATTGAGCGTGATCCTGATCTGGTTCGTCCTGGCGGTCCTCGGCCAACTGGAAATTCGACTCAAGCTCCCCGGCAACGACAAGCGCGATCTTTGAACCGACCAAGCTCGCGGCCCGGCGCGTGCCTGCGGTCGTTGCGGCATGCGGCCCATCCGGGCGCAGCACAAGCCCTTGCTAGGCGAGCGGTTTTGCCGGCGCCGAGATTTTCCTGAGCCGCGGCTTTATGCTCCAATCCCGGAAGGGCGGTCGCCAGAGGCGCGAGGCGAGACCGCAGCGCAAACATAAAACCCTGTCATGAATATTTCCGTCAGCGAACTGATCGTCCGATACCTCGAACGCCTGGGAATCGCCCACGTCTTCGGCATGCCCGGCGCGCACGTGCTGCCGATCTACGACCGCCTGCGCGAGGCCTCGGTCAAGACCATACTCGTCAAGCACGAGCAAGGTGCGGCCTTCATGGCCGGCGGCGAGGCGCGGGTCGCGCGCCGGCCCTCCGCTTGCATCGCCACGGCGGGCCCCGGCGCGACCAATCTCATCACCGGCATCGCCAACGCCTACGCCGAGCGGCTGCCCGTTCTGGCGATCACGGGTGAGACCTCGACCTACATCTTCGGTCGCGGCGGCCTACAGGAGAGTTCGGGTGAAGGCGGCACGATCGACCAGGGCGCACTCTTCGCCAGCATCACGCGCTACCGCAAGCTCGTCGAGCGCACGGACTATCTGGGGCAGGTTCTGAACCAGGCGACCCAGGCTCTGCTGGGGCGCGAGCCCGGCCCGGTGCTGCTGTCGATCCCCTACAACGTGCAGAAGGAATCTGTCGACGACAGCGTGCTCGAGCAGGTTCACTTCCCGCGCCAAGACGCGACGCGGCACACCGCGGCGGTCACCGAACTCGCCGCGCTCATCGCCGGCGCCGCAGCGCCTGTCATCGTTGCCGGCCACGGCTGCATCGCGGCCGGGGCGCGCGAGCTCGTCTCGACCTTGTCCGACAAATTCCAGATCCCGGTGACCAGCAGCCTCAAGGCCAAGGGCGTCGTTGCCGAGGGGTCCGCGCTGTCGCTCGGCTGTCTGGGCGTGACGTCCAACGGCGACGCCTACCGCTACCTGGTCGAGCATGCCGACCTGCTCGTGTTTCTAGGCGCCGGCTTCAACGAACGCACCAGCTACCTGTGGGATGCGGAACTCCTGGCGCGCAAGAAAATCGCGCAGGTCGACCGCGACGCCACCCAGCTTGGACGCGT
>CBJMYK010000014.1:0-13075 GCA_966433795.1 uncultured Thiobacillus sp.
CGAGCGGTCAGGCGGCGCACGACGTCGTCGACGTCGCGGTTGCAGGTGTCGAAGCCGCGCCGCGTCCAGCTCGCGAGGCGCAGGCCCAGGCGAGCGAGAATCGGTTCGAGGAAGGGGTTGCGCAGGCCCGCGGTCGGACGGAAGAACAGAGGAGGCTCGCCGGTCAACGCGGCGAGCGTCTCCTGGCCATCCACGATTTCGCGCGCCATGCGTCGCGGGCCGAAGAGCGAGAAATGGTGGCGGTGGTGCTGGCTGTGGTTCTCCACGGTGTGGCCGCGCCGCACGATCTCACGGCACAGTTCGGGATGGCGGAGCGCCTTTTCGCCGATGCAGAAAAAGCTCGCGCGCGCCGCGTAGCGGTCGAGCAGGTCGAGGATCTGCGGGGTGACCTCGGGATCGGGGCCGTCGTCGATCGTGAGTGCGACGTGTCCGGAGGATGCGACGCGCGGCAGGCGCCACCAGTTGAGGCCGAGCGCGCCGTTGCGCGGCAGCAACCCGGCGAGGGTCAAGGCCAGATGGTTGACCACGAGCGTGCCGAGCGCCCAGGGCCAGTGCTGCGGCGCCGCGAGCAGCCAGCCGATGACGCCGCCGTGCAGCATGAAAGTCGTCCACAGAAGCGGCGCCGGGCGCCAGGAACGTGGAGCATGGAGCGGCGGCGGGTTCATGGGCGGCGCGCGAGGATCGCGGAAAAGACCAGGGCGAGGATCACCCCGGGGCCGACCGTCGTGCCGATCGCGTTGAGCACCGGCACGCTCGAAAACGCCAGCACGCCGAAGCCCGCGACCGTCGTCGCGCTGGCGAGCAAGAGCGAAACCAGCGTGCGCGCCTGGACACCGCCCGCGGCGGCACCCTGGTCGAAGAACAGGGCGTAGTTCGAGCCGACCGCGACGACCAGCAACATGCCGACTAGGTGCAGGATGATGAGCGGCCGCCCGGCAAGCACGAGGCCGGCGACGACGACGGCGACGGCCGCCGCGAGCGGCGCGACGATATGGAACACGCGGCGCGGCGAACGCGTGACGACCCCGAGCAGCGCGAGGATCGCCGCGAGGCCAGCGAGCGACAGCAGGCTTGCTTCGCGCAGATAGCCGCTGTACAGGCGATCGGACTCGCGCTTGAGATCGACGAAATGGGCGTCGTGGGCGCCGGCCGCGGCGAGCGCGGCCTTGACCGCGGCTGCGTCGAGCGTGCCGTTCGCGGCGCGCAGGGGCATGAGGGCGGTCCAGCCGCCGGACGAGCGCACCAGGAGGGCGTCGACGCCTGCGGCCAGCGCGCCGCCCTCGAGATCGCTGCGGGTCAAGGGCGGGGCGCGCCGCGCCTCTGCGACGTCGGCAAAAAAGGCTTCAAAGCGCTCGGCCTTCAGCGGCAGGCCGGCGACGGCCGTGGCGAAGCGCTGCCGCAATTGCGCGTCGGCAGGCAGCGCGGCGAGGCGCGCGCGCTGGGCCGCCTGGCTCGGCAGATAGCGCGCCGGGCTTTCGTAGCCCGCGATCTTGCCGGCGGCAACCAGCGCGTCGAGCGCTCGCGCCGCGCGCTCGCTCGCCGCGAGTGCTGCCTCCGCGCTCGGCGCGCTCACGATCACGAGATGCGCGACGTCGGGTGCGCCGAGGTCGGCGCGCATCGCCGCGTCGAGGGCCTGGTCGGCGGCCGGAACCGGACTCAGCGACGCGAGTTCGCGGTTCCACATGCGCTCGTGTTCGAGCGCGATCACGCCGCAGGCCGCGACGAACAGAATCAGCACGCCGCCGCGCATCCGCCTTGCGCGCTGCGTCCAGTCGAGCAGCCGCGGGCCGAGCTGCGCGACGTCGGGCAGGGAGAGCGTCGCCGGCACGAGGTGAGGCAGCACGAAGCGCGTGACCAGCGCCGCCGCGACGAGCCCGGCGATCGCGTAGAGGCCGAGTTGCGCGAGCCCCGGAAAGCCGGAGAAAAGCAACGAGGCGAAGCCGAACACCGAGGTCAGAACGCCGATGCGGACGGTCGGCCAGAACGCTTTCAACCCTTCACGCCGCTGCGTCGCGCCCCCGCTGCGCGACGGGTCCGACTGCATCAGCAGGTAAATCGAGTAATCGACCGCTTCGCCGATCAGCGCCGTGCCGAAGCCGAGCGTGACGCCGTGCACGACGCCGAAGCCGAGACTCACCGCGGCGACGCCGGCGAGCGCACCCGTGAGCACGGGCACGAGGCTCAGCAGCAGCGCCTTGGGCGAGCGGTAGGCGAGCAGCAGCAGGCTGACGATGACGAGCGCGCCGAGGCCGGAGAGTAGCGTGACCTCGTCCTTGATCGTCGCGCGTGCCGTGACCGAAAAAGGTCCGGGACCGGTCAGCGCGAGGGTCAGCTGGGGTGCGACCGTTGCGAAGGCAGTACGGATCCCGCCCACCGCCTGCGCCTGCCCGTCGGTGTCGGCGCCCTCGGCGCGCGTGCGCGCGAGCAGCAGTGCGCGCGTGCCGTCGCGCGACGCCCATACGCCGTCGACGCGGTGTGGCGGCTGTCCGCCTTCGAGCGCGTCGAGCACCTGGACGAATTCGCCGGTGGGGTCGCGCGCCAACAAAGATTTACTGAGCAGCCCCGTCGAGGTCGCAAGCAGGCCGAGGCTTTCTTCGACGCCAGCGCGCAGGCCTTCGACCGTGAAACGCTCGGCGCTCACGGCCGGGCTGAGCAGGTAACGATGCGCGAACAGCAGTTCACGATCGCGCTCCAGCGCGGGCGTCTCGCCGTTCGCAATGTGCAGGAAGCGGCGGTCGGCGCGCAGCCGCGCAGCGAGTTCGCGCGAGGCGCGCGCACGGTCGACGCGGTCGCCGCCTTCGATGCCGATCAGGATCAGGCGCGAGGCCACGCCCGACTTCAGCTGATCGACGAGCAATTGCTGTTCGGGCGTCGGTGCGCGCGGCAGGAAGGCCGACAGATCGGCCGTGTACTGGGCGCGGGTCGCGAGCCAGGCGCAGCCGACGAGGAAAACCAGCCATGCGGCAAGCGCGAAACGCCCGCCGCGGCTCACGGCGCGCCCGCCTTCTCGACCGTCATGAGCGAGCGGTCGCCGTCGGCCTGCAGGATTTCGACCGTGCGGACGTCACCGCCGGTGCCGTCGATGCGGATGCGCGCGACGACGCGCTCCACCCGCGCGTCGCGCGGGACGAGCGTCAGCGACCAGCGCTCGCGGCTTCCCGACACGCTCAACCGATAGACGCGCTCGAGCGCGCTGCGGTCGCCCGCGAGCGTCGCGCGAATGCTTTCGACCATGCCGGCGACCTCGGGATAGTCGGCGAGCGCGAGCACGTGTTTGCGCCGCCCGCGCTCGACCGTGAGGATGTCGCCGTCGAGCACCAGAAGTTCGCGGGTCGGCTTCAGCGTGCGTTTTTCGAGGCGTGCCGGCGGCACGAACAGCAGCTCGCCCGACGACTCGACCGGCGCATCGAGAATCGCCAGATATTTCTTTTCGCTGAAGGTCGCCGCACCATGGCTGCTGCGGGCGAGCGTGGCCATGAGGTCGGCGACATCGAGCGTCGCAGCCGCGCTTACGCCGCTCAGCGCCATGGCGGCTGCGGCCAGCAGACGCCCCACCGGGCGCGCGCGGATCACGGCGCGCCCCGCTCGGCAGAGGCTCGCCAGAAATCGAAAAAATTGAACCAGTTGTAGGGCGCCGTGCGGCAGTGCCGCTCGAGGCAGGCGGCGTAGTCCGCGGTCGCCTGGCGCACGGCGCGCTCGCGGTCGGCGCGTTCGACCGTGCTGAAGTCGGCCAGCGGCTCGAAATGGATCGCGTAGCGGTTGCCGCCCAGATAAAGCCCCGTCATGAAGAGCACCGGTCGCTTCAGCACCGCGGCAAGCCGCATCGCGCCCAGCGGAAACTCGGCGCTGCGCCCGAGGAAGGGCCGCGCAAGCGTCGGGCCCGCATCGAGCGAGCGGTCGCCGAGAACACCGAGGACGACCCCGGTGTCGAGCGCGGCTTCGACCCGCAGCATCGAATCGAGCTGGCCGAGCGGGATGATGTCCTGCACCGCCGTGGGATTGATCGCAGCGAGCGCGCGGTTGATCTTGCGCGCGTTGTCCTCGTACATCACCATCGCGACCCGCAGCTGCGCATGGTGGCGGCCGGCGGCGCGCAGGACCTCGAAGCTGCCGAGATGTGCGCCCGTCAGGAAGGCGCCGCGCCCCTGCGCGAGCACGGCGTCGATCGCGGCGCGGCCGTGGATTTCGACGTTGAACAGCTCGAAGCGGTCGTTGAGCAGGTAGACGCGGTCGTGGATGCAGGCCGCGAAACTGTGGAAATGGCGGAACACGTCGCCGAGCCGCGGCGGGCGGCCGAGCGCGCGTGCCAGATAGGCAGCCGACGCGCGGCGCGCGGCGCCCGCGAACAACAAGAAGTAAAGACTGATCCCGCGCAGCACGACGCGCGCGACACGGCGCCCGAGGCGCAGCGAAATCCACGTCATGATGCGCAGCATCGCCATGTTGCTGCGCTCGCCGCGTTGCGCCCACTCGAGGCGGCGGGCCAGGTCGGGCGCGCTCACGCGGCTGCTCCCGCGGCGAACGCGAAAACGCCGCTCGCGACCGCCCGCGCGCCGGTGAATACCGTGAAGCGGAACACGCCATCGCCGGTCTCCGCGTAATCGACGCGCAAGGCCTCGCCCGGCGCGACCGGGCTGAGAAATTTCGCGGCGCGGATCTGGCCCGTCGCGGTGTCGCGGCCGCTGGCGGCGGCGAGCGCGTGAAGCACCGCGTCGAGTAGCACCACGCCGGGCAGAATGGGACGGCCAGGGAAGTGCCCGGCGTAGGCGGGATGGTCGCCCGCGACCGCCAGAGGCAGTGAGCGCTCGCTCACCGGCTCACCTCGCCGGGTGAGGACGCGAGCAGTGCCTGCGCGGCGGCGGCCGTGAGCTTGCCGGTCGTGTTGCGTGGCAGCGCGTCGACGAAGACAAGCGGACGTGGCAGAAAAAGCGGGTCGATGCGCGCGCGCAGAGCCTGCATCAGTCCAGCGGCCGTGAGGTCGGGCGCGACGACCAGGGCGCTCAGGCGATTCACGCGTTCGGGCGTGTCGTCGGCGTTGTCCGCAGGCAGCACGAAGACGCCGTCGCGCACGCCGGGAATCGCCTGAAGCTGGTGATTGAGGTAGGCGAGCGAGGTGCGCTTGCCGGCGATGTTGACGAGGTCGGCGTGACGGCCGCGGAGCAGGAAGCGCTGCGGATCGTCGCCCACAAGCTCGACGAGGTCGCTGAGGCGGGTCGGCGCCGCGACGTGGCCACCCTCGGCCCATACCGACTCGCCCGCGCGGCGCAGGCGGACCGCGCCGAGCGTTTGCCACGCCGTGTCGTCCACGGTGCGACGCGACGCGAGCTGACCCGTCTCCGTGCAGCCGTAGATTTCGTAGAGCGGCGCGGCGAAACGCGTCTCGGCTTCGGCGGCGGTCGTCGCCGACAGGGGTGCGGTCGCCGACACCAGCAGGTCGGCTGCGGGCAGTGGCGCTTGGGCCGCGAGCAGCGCGCGCAGGTGATAAGGCGTCGTGACGAGCGCGCGCGGCCGCGGCAGTTCGGTGAGCGCGGCCGCGACATCGGCCGGGTAGAAGGGGTGGCCCGCGTGGAAGGCCGCGCCGCTTTGCATTGGCATCAGCACGGTCGACTCGAGACCGTACATGTGTTGCGGCGGAACCGTGCCGACGAGCGCGTGGCCCGGGCCTACGCCTAGGCGCGCGGCCTCGGCGCGCACGTTCTCGACGAGGCGGCCCCAGTGCTTTTGATGCGGCAGCGGCGCGCCGGTCGAGCCCGAGGTGAACACCTCGGCGACGAGCTGCCCGGCGTCGATTTCGGGGACGTGCTCGCGTGCAGGCACGGCCAGCTCCGGGTAGCGGAAGACCGGCATCGCGCCGGCGCTCGCGTCGTGGTCGGCGATGCAAAAGCAGTCGGGCGCGCGGCCTTGCATCTGGCGCACCATTTCCGGCGTGTGGGTCGGCGGCAGCAGGCTCACGCGCGCGTCGACGATCGAGGCCGCGAAGGCGACGGCGAAACGGTAGCGGTCGCGACAAAGATTGAGCACATGGCGCCCCGGCGGCAGCCGGGTGACGAGCGCCGCGACTTCGCCGAGAAACGCCGCCGCCGTGATCGGCGTGGCCCCCCGCCACGCGAGGATGGCGTCGGGGCGGTGCGTGACGAGCGGCAGGGTCGGCATGGGCGGCGAAGACGCTTAACGCGAGGACGCGGGCGGCGTTTTCCAGAAAGCGAGAACGCCGTCCATGATGCTGTGGCGCTCGAGATTCGGCAGCTTGAGCAGGCGCACCCCATATTCGGCGGCGAACATCAGGAACACCAGCGGCAAGGTCAGGAAGTTGGCGAAGACCGACCACGCCTCGATGCTGAAAAAGAAGAAGAGCACGCTCGAAACGACGCTCAGCGCGACGAAGAACGTCGTCCAGGCCGCCGTGACCTGACGCGTGTAGCGCAGCACCTCGGGCGCGAGGTCGCCGCCGTGCACGGCCTCGGCGAAGCGCGTGCACAAGGCCTTGCGTTCCCGGGCAAGCGTCGCGCCGAAAGCCGCGGCGAGCATGACGTTGGTGCCCGCGTGCTGCAGAAAATACACCCAGTTGAAATTGCGCTCGAGCGTGCTCCAGAAGGCCCACAGCAGCGCCGCGACTGCGCCGCACAGCAGCAGCATGGCGCCGCGCCGCGGCGAGCGCCACGCCAGGACCGCGAGAATCAGCAGAGACGGCAGCAGCGAGACGGCCACGCCGAGCGCAGGCGAAGCGCCCGTGTCCGTCGTGCTGTAGTGCGCGACGAGCGGGTAGCCGATCACCCCGGTCGCGATGGCGAACCAGCGCGCCGCGCTGGCCGGGGTGAGCTTCATTTGCTGCGGTGCGCTGCGATGTGCCGGGTCAGGTTGGCGAGCGAACTGAAAATGCGGACGTTGTCCGCGTTGTCCGCGCGCAACTGGAAACCGTAGCGTTTTGAGACCACCAGCGCCACTTCCAGGATGTCGATCGAGTCGAGTCCGAGTCCCTCGCCATAGAGCGGGGCCTCGGGCTCGATTTCATCGGGGCGGGTGTCGAGGTTGAGGGCCGAGACGATCAGGCCGGCGACCTCGTTCTGCAATTCCTGGTTGACTTCAGACATGACTGGACATCGATATTTTGGGTGGGCGGCCCGAGCGCTCGGGCGCCCCCGATTATATTCGCTAAGCGTCCTCCACGTCGGCTTATTCCGCCTTGGTGTACACCATGCGCGACGCGGTGACGGGGTCGGTATGAATGTCCTTGATGCGGCCGTCCTTACTCCAGACGACCCGGTAGGGGGCGAAGCTCGAGGCCCAGTAATTCCAGATCGGCGCATCGAGCGATACCGTCTCGTCGGTCTGCGGATACCCGACCGCGATGATGGTCTGCTCCTTGGTCATGCCCGGCAGGATCTGGCCCTGCCGGATCGCCGCGCGCACGGCGGCCGGGTACTTGGCGATCTTCGCCTTCGGGTCCGTGGTCACGATCATCTTTTCGGCGAACTGCTCCAGCGTTTCCTGGGCCCGGCCGTAGTCCTGGCCGATGCGCATGGGTTTGCCGTCCATGTCGACGTACATGCGGTAGCGGCCGTAGCTCTTGAGCTTGACCGGCGTGCCGGCGGGGACGAAGGGCAACGCGCCGTAGTTCGAGTCGCTGATCCAGTCGTCCTCGTAGTGGAAGTTGCAGCAGGTATAGCCCTCGCGCAACGGCGCTTCGTCCTTTCGGCCGAAGAGATCGAAGGCCTCAGCGGGCGGAGCGACGAGCGCGGCCCCCAGCATGGCGAGCGCGAGGCTGGATTTGAATGTGGCGATATTTTTCATGGTTCCTCCCTTGGAGGCGCCATGGTAGGGGGACGCCGGGGTCGCGGCAAGCGCACGCGGCGGGGCCCCGGCGGCCGCGGCTTCGGAACCGCTTAGGCCGCCATCCTGCGACACTCCTCGGCACAGCGCCGGCATGCTTCGGCGCACGCTTGGCAATGCGCGTGCGGGTGCTTGGCGCATTCCGCGCCGCAGGCTTCGCAGACCTCCGCGCACAGGGCGCACATGCGTTTGGCGAACGCGCTGCCGCGCGCCATGTAGCCCGACGCGAGGCGGCAGATGGCGGCGCAGTCCATGTCGAGCGCGACGCAGTGCACCATGGGTTTGGGGTCCGCTTCCTGGAGGCAGGCCGTTGCGCAATGGTCACAGGCGGCGGCGCATTCGTCACAGGCCTTGATGCAGCTGACAAATTCGGTATGCATGGGATTCTCCTGAGGGGCTCGGCGAAGCGCCGAGCTTCCGCGCTGCAAATCACGTTCCTGCGTGAAGCTCCGGGCCAACGGCCCGGCGTCGGCTGCCCTCGATGGGCTGGATCCGTGCCCTGCAGAGACGGTGGACCGAGGAGACCCGGCCGACGGCCGCGGGGACGACGACCCCCGAGGGCTCCCCTGCTTCCGCGGTGAAACTTGTACATTCGGGCGCGGCGCTTTTTGCACCGACGCTCGGCGGCGCCTGGGAGGGGGTGCTAGAACAAAGCATAGGGCGTCGGGGGACGAGCATGATGGGCGATTACGGCATGGCGCACGGCTACTGGTTCGGAGGCGGACTTATGATGTTGTGGTGGGTGCTCGTGGTGGTTGCGATCGTCGCGCTCGTGCTCTGGTTGACGAAGACGCCCCCGCGCGGCTCGGGTACGGGCCGTGATCCGGCGCTCGACATCCTCAGGGAGCGTTATGCGCGCGGCGAGATCGACGAGCAGGAATTCGAGAAGAAGAAGCGTGACCTGACGGCATAGTGCGCTCAGCACCCTCGCCGGTCGGCCACCCGAGAAGCAGATGAACGAACACGCCCACGACGCGCCCGCGGTTTCCGCTCACGCGGGCGGCGCGACCCACAGCCACCCGCAACCGCCGGGGCACGGCGCCGGTGCCCATGCCGGCCACGGGCAGATGGTCGCCGACTTCAGGCGCCGCTTCTGGGTCGCACTCGTGCTGACGCTGCCCATACTCGCGCTGTCCGCCGACCTCTGGGACATGCTCGGGCGCGCTGCCCCGGTGCGTTTTCGCGGCGACCATTACGTCCTGTTCGCCTTTTCCAGCCTGGTCTACTTTTATGGCGGCTGGCCTTTCCTCACAGGCTTCGGGGAGGAACTCCGGAAGCGCCAGCCCGGCATGATGACGCTGATCGCGGTGGCGATCAGCGCGGCCTACTTCTACTCGAGTGCCGTGACCTTCGGTTTGCCCGGCATGGGCTTCTATTGGGAGCTCGCGACCCTGATCGACATCATGCTGCTCGGCCACTGGATCGAGATGAGGTCGGTGCTCGGCGCGTCCGGCGCGCTGGAGGCGCTGGTGCGGCTGTTGCCATCTGCAGCGCACCGCGTCGGGCCCGACGGCCACAGCGTGGACATCCCGGTCGGCGACATCGCGCCCGGTGACCGCATCCTCGTCAAGCCCGGCGAACGCGTACCGATCGACGGCATCATCGTGGCAGGGGTGACCAGCCTCGACGAATCGATGCTGACGGGCGAGTCGAAGCCGGTCGAAAAGGGTAAAGGCGCCGAAGCGATCGGCGGCTCGGTCAATGGCGAGGGCGCGATCACGCTCGAAGTCAGGAAAACCGGCGGCCAGACCTATCTGTCGCAAGTCATGGACATGGTGCGGCGGGCGCAGGAGTCGCGCTCGCGCACACAGGATCTGGCCAATCGCGCCGCGCAGTGGCTGACCGCGATCGCGCTCGGCGGCGGGCTCGCGACGCTGTTCGTGTGGCTCGCGCTCGGCGAGGACTTCGCCTTCGCGATGGAACGCGCCGTCACCGTGATGGTGATCGCCTGCCCGCATGCGCTTGGTCTGGCCGTGCCGCTCGTCGTCGCCGTGAGCACGAGCATGTCGGCCTCGCATGGATTGCTGATTCGTGACCGCGCCGCGTTCGAGCGTGCGCGCAAGCTCGACGCGGTGGTCTTCGACAAGACCGGCACGCTGACCGAAGGCCGTTTCGGCGTCACCGACATCCTGCCTCTTCGCGATCTCGACGCGGTCGCGTCCCTGCGCCTGGCCGCTGCGCTCGAGAGCCAGTCCGAGCACCCGATTGCTGCAGGCATCGTACGCGCTGCGAAGGAACGTGGGCTCGACTGGCCGCGGGCAAACAACTTCAGCAATCTCACCGGCCGCGGTGCGCAGGCCGAGGTCGAGGGTCACGAGGTCAAGGTCGTCAGTCCGGGATATCTGCGCGAACGCGGCATTGCCGCGCAGCATCCCGGGCTCGAAGCGCTTGCCGCAGCGGGAAAGACCACGGTCTTTCTCGTGGTCGACGGGGCCGCCGTCGCAGCATTCGGACTCGGCGACCGTGTGCGCCCCGAGTCCGGGGCGGCGGTGGCGGGGCTGAAGGTCATGGGCATGCGATGCATGATGCTCACCGGCGATTCGCACGCCGTCGCGCAGACCGTCGCCGCCCAGCTGGGGCTCGATGATTTTTTCGCCGAAGTGCTGCCCGAGCAGAAAGCCGAGAAGATCCGCGAGATCAAGGCCCGCGGACTCACGGTCGCGATGGTCGGCGACGGGGTGAACGACGCGCCGGCGCTCGTCGAATCGGACCTGGGCGTGGCGATCGGCGCCGGCACCGACGTCGCGATCGAGGCCGCGGACATCGTGCTCGTGAGCAACAACCCGCGCGACGTGGCGGCGATACTCGGCCTGGCGCGCAAGACCTACGCCAAGATGATCCAGAACCTGCTCTGGGCGACCGGCTACAACACCTTTGCAATCCCGCTCGCCGCAGGCGTCGGCGCCTATTGGGGCGTGCTGCTCACCCCGGCGGTGGGGGCCGTGTTCATGTCGGCGAGCACCGTCATCGTCGCAATCAACGCCAAGCTGCTGCGGCCTTGACGTCCCGACAGGCCGCTTTCAACGCTCCAAACGCCCTGTGAGTCGGATCGGCCTTGGTTGCAGGTCGTCCGCGGGCACGCCTGCTTGACACATTCTAACGTTCGTTAGAACATCCGATCCATGCAAAAACGCGAACTCAAGAACCTGCTCTACGAACAGGTGGCCCGAATCGGCCGCGCGGTCTCGAGCCCGAAGCGGCTCGAGCTGCTGGAAATCCTCGCGCAGGGTGAGAAAACCGTCGAAGTGCTTGCGAGCGAGGCAAACATCGACGTCAAGCTCGCGAGCGCCCACCTCAAGGTGCTCAGGGAGGCGCGGCTGGTCGAGACGCGGCGTGACGGCCGCTTCGTCGCCTACCGCCTGACGGGCGAGGACGTCAGCGCGCTGTGGGTCAACCTGCGCACGGTCGCCGAGGAGCATCTGGTCGAACTCAAGGTCGAGATGGAGCGGATCTTCGCGGCCCCGGAAAAGCTCGACGTCGAGACGCGCCGCTCGCTCCTCGACAAGGCGCGGCGCGGCGACGTCGTCGTCATCGACGTGCGGCCTTCCGTCGAATACGCCAACGGCCATCTGCCGTTCGCGCGCTCGATGCCGCTCGAGGAACTCCGCCAGCGCCTGAAGGAGCTTCCGCCCGACCGCGACATCGTCGCGTACTGCCGCGGCCCCTTCTGCATGATGTCTGCCGAGGCCGTGGCCTTGCTCAAGGAACACGGCTACCGCGCGCACAAGATCGCGGACGGCGTTCCCGAATGGCACGCGGCGGGCCTGCCCCTGGCCGAATCCTGAACGCTTCGCTCATCCCCTGATACTGACAACGCAAGGAGACTTCCATGTTTTTCCGTCAACTGCTGGCCAAGGACGCCACGCTCTCGTATTTCTTCGGCTGCGGTTCCTGCCATGTGGGGGTCGCCGTGGACCCGGTGCTCGGCGACGAGCAGTGGTTCCTCGACGAAGCCGCCAGACAGGACGTCAAAATCAGCCACGTCATCGACACCCACGTGCACGCCGATCATTTCTCGGGCGGCCGCAAGCTCGCCGAGCTGACCGGCGCGTCCTACTGCCTGCACGAGTCGAATGCCGGTCGGGTCGACTATCCGTTCACGCCGCTTACGGACGGCCAGCGCATCGACGTCGGCAATGTCTACGTCGACGTGCTCCACACCCCGGGCCACACGCCCGACTCGGTCTGCCTGCTCGTGACCGACAAGCGGCGCACCGAAACGCCGTGGTTCGTGCTCACCGGCGACACACTCTTCGTCGGTAGCGCTGGCCGACCGGACCTTGCCGGCAAGGAAGCCGAGATGGCCGGCCAGATTTTCGACACCGTGCACGAGCGCCTGCTGAGCCTGCCTGCTGAAGTCGAGCTCTATCCGGGCCATACCTCGGGCAGCGTCTGTGGCGCCGGCATGTCGGGCAAGCCGATGTCGACGATCGGCTTCGAGAAGCGCTGGAATCCGATGCTCGCGCTGGATCGCGCGGCTTTCGTCGCCGCATTGACCGAGTCGATCCCGGCGCGCCCGGCGGAAATGGATCACATGGTCGCCTTCAATCTCGGCCGCTGAGATGTTGGCCGTTCACGACGCGGTGGACTACCGCTACGGCATCCGCGACAACCTCGCCCAGTTCGCCCACCAACTCGTGCAGGTGTTCTTCGTCGGCCTGACCATCGGCATGTTTCGCACCGTGGTGCCGGCGCTCGCCGAGACCGAGTTCGGCGTCGCCAAGGGCTCGTTCATGATGCTGATGGCCTTCGTCACGGCCTTCGGCTTCGTCAAGGGCACGCTCAATTTCGTCGCCGGCCGGCTGTCCGAGCGCATCGGGCGGAAAAGAGTCTTGTTCCTCGGCTGGCTCGCCGCCGTGCCGATCCCGTTCATGATCCTCTACGCCCCGTCCTGGAGCTGGATCGTCGCGGCGACCGTGCTGCTCGGCGTGAACCAGGGGCTTGCCTGGTCGATGACGCAGACCTCCAAGCTCGACCTCACGAGCGCCGACCAGCGCGGACTCACGATCGGGCTGAACGAGTTCTCGGGCTACTTCGGCGTCGCGGTCGCGGGCATCGTCACGGGCTACCTCGCCACCGCCTACGGGCCGCGCGAAGGGCTGATGATTTTCGGTCTGACAGTGGTCGCGCTGGCAGGCCTGCTGACGCTTTTGTGGGTCAAGGACACGCTGCCGTGGGCGCACGCCGAGGGCAAGAAGCACGCGGCCGGCTTGATGAATGGGCCGAAGCCGCGCTACCCGGCCAA
>CBJMYK010000015.1:0-12694 GCA_966433795.1 uncultured Thiobacillus sp.
TCGCGGTCTTGCCGACGCCGGCCTCGCCCACGAGCAAGGGATTGTTCTTGCGCCGGCGGCAGAGGGTCTGGACGACACGCTCGAGTTCGGAATCGCGCCCGATCAGCGGATCGATGCGGCCGGCGAGCGCCTGGGCGTTGAGGTTCTGCGCAAAACTGTCGAGCGGCGCGTTGGAGACGGCCTCGGCGCTCGCCTCGCTCGCGTCCTCCGGCCGGACCGGCTCGCTCTGCGGCGTCTTGGTGATGCCGTGGGAGATGAAATTGACGATGTCGAGCCGCGTGACGCCCTGCTGGGTCAGAAAGTAGACGGCGTGCGAATCCTTTTCGCCGAACACGGCAACGAGCACGTTCGCCCCGGTCACTTCCTTCTTGCCCGACGACTGGACGTGCAGGATCGCGCGCTGGATCACGCGCTGGAAACCGAGCGTGGGCTGGGTGTCGACCTCGCCTTCCCCGCCGACGCGGGGCGTGTGTTCGTCGATGAATTTTCCGAGCTGCTCGCGCATCGTGTCGATGTTGGCGCCGCAGGCCCGCAACACCTCCGCGGCGGAAGGGTTGTCGAGCATCGCCATCAGCAGATGTTCCACCGAAATGAACTCGTGGCGCTTCTGCCGCGCATCCATGAAGGCCATGTGCAGCGAGACTTCAAGTTCTTGGGCAATCATCTAAGTTTCCTCCATCGTGCACTGCAGCGGGTGCTGATGCTGCCGCGCGAAATCCACAACCTGCTCGACTTTGGTATGCGCGATATCCCGCGTGAACACACCGCAGACCCCGACACCCTCAGTATGCACTTTGAGCATGATTTGTGTCGCCCGTTCTTCGTCGATGCCAAAAAACTTTTTCAGTACATGAACTACAAATTCCATTGGGGTGTAGTCATCGTTCAACAGCAGAACCTTGTACAGCGGGGGGGGCTTTAGCTTCGCCGCTGCGGGTTCCAGTAGGGTAGAGCCTTCTCGCTTGGTTGCCATAGCCCGAATATGCCTTGATTACTGGCTTTATTTTGAGCCGACACGAGGATTTTTCAAGCCTGCTGACAGTAGGGGCGGCGGCGAGTACGGGCGACCGCGAAGCGAACGGTCGCTGCCCGACTCTGCACCCCCGTCGCGGTTTGCGGCGGAACCCGGCGCCGCGCTGCCGATTCAAAACCTGCTCGGCGTCCTTTCTTCTGAGGAGCTCTTATGACCGACTCCGTATGGCGCGGAACCGCTGCGCCCGACCGAATCCGCCGCCCGCGTCTCGCGGCGGCGATTGAAGCCGACGTCGTGATCGTCGGCGGCGGCATTACGGGGGTTACCTGTGCCCTGCTGCTGGCGAACGCCGGGCGCCGCGTCGTCCTGCTCGAAGCGCGCACGCTCGGTTTTGGGACGACGGGCAATTCCACGGGCAACCTCTACGAGGTCCTTGATACGGGACTCGCCCAGGTCGAAAGGAAATGGGGCAAGGACGTGGTCGGCCGCGTCATCGCCTCGCGACGCCAAGCCGTCGATCTGGTCGAGCGATTCGCCGCGCATACCGGTGGCGAGACCGGGTTCCGCCGCTGCGCGCTGGTTCAATACAGCGACGACGATTGGTCGGGGATCGAAGAAGAGTACGAGACCTTGCGCAGTGCGGGCACGTCGGTTCGCTTCGGCGACGCGGAGGAGCTGCCGGGCGCGACCGGCCGGGCCATGGTCGTCGAGGATCAGGCCCAGTTCCATCCCTTCAATTATCTGCAGGGCCTCGCGCAGCAGGCAGCCCGGGTGGGCGCGCAAATCTTCGAAGATTCGGCGGCCGTCGAAATCGCCGCAGACCGCGATCGCGTGCGAACCGCGGACGGCTCGGTCAAGGCGAAGGCCATCGTTCTCGCCACCCACACGCCCAAGGGGGTGTACGGCCTGCACGCGAAGATGCTGACCTACCGCGAATACGGCGCCGCCTACGAATTCCCGTCGCTGACGCTGCCCGATGGCATTTTCTGGCAGCGGGGCACGACGTCACGCTCGTTCCGAAAGCTCGAAACAGGGGGAAAGCGCTATCTGATCACAGTCGGCTCGCCCGACAAGACCGGACTGCACGACCCGGAAAAAGCGCTTTCCGCGCTCGAATCGCTGTTCGACAGAAAAGTCCGCGCCAATGACGAGCGTTGGGCATGGTCGGCCCAGGCGTATCAGTCGCCCGACCTGTTGCCGTATATCGGCCACAGCGCCGGCCACGGCGTGTACCTGGCGACTGGCTTCGGTGCCGACGGCCTGACCTATGGCACCCTCGCCGCGCAGATCATTGCGGACGCAATTCTCGGCAAGGAAAACGTCTGGGCCGACTTATACCGGGCCGGGCGTTTCACGCCCGTCAAATCGGCCCGGCAAATCGTCGAAGAACAGGCGATTGCGCTCAGCGGCTTGGTTGGCGACAGGATCGGCGTGCCCAACTATGCCGGGCCGTCCGCGATCCAGCCAGGAAGCGGCGCCGTCGTGAAGGCGAAGGGCCGCAAGGTCGCGCTGTATCGCGATGCGTCCGGCGCCGTGCACGCCGTGTCGGCGGCCTGCACCCACCTCGGCTGCATCGTTCACTGGAATCCGCTCGAGAAGAGTTGGGATTGCCCCTGCCACGGCAGCCGCTTCGATACCGACGGCAGCGTCATCGAGGGGCCGGCACTGGCCGCGCTGGCACCCGTTGACCTCGGTTCTGCCGACGACAGCACGGCCGGATAAGGACGCCTGCCGCTTCAGGCTTCGCTGACGCCGACCAGCCGGACCACGCCGTCCTGATCGACGTTTTCGATCCGCACCTTGTATCCCCACAGGCGCGCGACGTGGCGCAGCATTTCCGGCGTCGAGTCGCCGAGCGGACGGCGGTCGTGCATGTAGTGACGCAGCGTGAGTGAGCGATCGCCGAAGACGTCGACCTCGTAGATCTGGATATTGGGTTCGCGGCTGCCGAGGTTGTACTGCTCGGCGAGCAACTGGCGCACTGTCCGATATCCGGCGTCGTCGTGGATGGCCGCGACTTCGAGTTGCTCGTCGCGCTCGTCGTCGACCATCGCGAACAGCTTGAGATCACGGATCAGTTTGGGCGAGAGATATTGCGCGACGAAACTTTCGTCCTTGAAGTTGCGCATGGCGAAATCGAGCGACTTCACCCAGTCGCCCCCGGCCAGCTCCGGGAACCAGCGATAGTCTTCCTCGGTGGGATGTTCGCACATGCGGCGCAGGTCCTGGAACATCGCGAAGCCCAGCGCGTAGGGGTTGATTCCGCTGTAGTGACGGCTGTTGTACGGCGGCTGGTAGATCACGTTGGTGTGGCTTTGCAGAAACTCCATCATGAAGCCGTCGGTGAGCTTGCCTTCCTCGTACAGATGGTTGAGTAAGGTGTAGTGCCAGAAGGTCGCCCAGCCCTCGTTCATGACCTGGGTCTGGCGTTGTGGATAGAAATATTGCGCAATCTTGCGCACGATGCGCACGATTTCACGCTGCCACGGTTCGAGCCGCGGCGCATTCTTTTCGATGAAGTAGAGCAGGTTCTCCTGCGGCTCGCTCGGGAAGCGCGGGGCCTGCTCCGTGCGGTCGGCCGCCTGCTTCGTCGGCAGCGTGCGCCACAGGTCGTTGACCTGCGACTGCAGGTAGGCCTCGCGCTCGAGCTGGCGTGCCTGCTCCTTGGCCATCGAGAGCTTGGCGGGCCGCTTGTAGCGGTCGACGCCCAGATTCATCAGGGCGTGGCAGGAGTCCAGGAGCTCTTCGACCGCTGTTTCACCGTGGCGCTGCTCGCATTCCGCGATGAAGTTACGCGCAAACACGAGGTAGTCGAGGATGCCCTCCGCGTCGGTCCAGGTGCGGAACAGATAATTGCCCTTGAAGAACGAGTTGTGGCCGTAGGCCGCATGAGCGATCACCAGTGCCTGCATCGTCATGGTGTTCTCTTCCATGAGGTAGGCGATGCAAGGGTTGGAATTGATGACGATCTCGTAGGCCAAGCCCATCTGGCCGCGTTTGTAGCTCTTCTGCGTCGAGAGGAACTGCTTGCCGTAGGACCAGTGGTGGTAGCCGACGGGCATCCCGACCGAGGAATAGGCGTCGATCATCTGCTCTGAGGTGATGACCTCGATCTGCTTGGGATAGGTGTCGAGCCGGTAGTGTTCGGCGACCCGGGCGATCTCACGGTCATAGCGGTCGAGTAGTTCGAAGGTCCATTCCGACCCTTCCGACAGCGGCTCGCGTTTCACGCCGGTAGGCGCTGCGCTGGGCGTTTCTGCTTCCATCTCAAGCCGCCTTCTTCCTGAACAATTCGCGAAATACCGGATAGATGTCCTCGAGCGTGAGGATGCGCTGCATCGCAAAGCGCGGGCTCGCCGCCTTCACCCGCTCGTACTCGCGCCACAGGCTCTGCGGCTCTTCGGCCTCGATTTCGACATAGGCGAAATACTGCGTCAGCGGCAGGATGCTCTGCAGCAGTAGCTCGCGGCAGCGCGGCGAATCGTCTTGCCAGTTGTCTCCGTCCGAGGCTTGCGCCGCATAGATGTTCCAGTTGGAGGTCGGATAGCGCGTGAGGATGATGTCCTTCATCAGTTCGAGGGCGCTGGACACGACCGTGCCGCCACTCTCCCGCGATGCGAAGAATTCCTCCTCGTCGACTTCCTTCGCGACGGTGTGATGGCGAATGAACACCACATCGATGCGCTCGTAGCTCTTGGTCAGAAAGAGATAGAGCAGCATGAAGAAACGCTTCGCGATGTTCTTGCGGTCCTCGTCCATCGAGCCCGATACGTCCAGCAGACAGAACATCACGGCCTGGCTGCTCGGGGTGGGCTGGTCGACGCGGTGGGCGTAGCGCAGATCCCAGCTGTCGATGAAAGGCACGGCGGCGACGCGGGCCTTCAGTGCTTCGATCTCCACGCGCAGCGCGTCGGCCTCGGGGCTGGCCTCGCCCCCTTGCGCGACCAGCGCCTCGAGCGCTTCCTCCGCTTCCCGCAACGCCTCCCGCGGGCCGGCCGCCATCGCAAGGCGCCGGCCGATCGCCTGCTTCATCGAGCGCACGACGTGCAGATTGGCGGGGTTGCCATGGCTGACGAAACCTGCACGCGACTTCTTTACCTCGGGGACGGCCGCGAGCTGTTTCTTCACCATGTCCGGCAGCGCCAGATCCTCGAAGAAGTAGTCCATGAACTCCTCCTTCGACAGCTCGAATACGAAGTCATCCATCCCCTCGCCGTCGGGCGAGCCCCCGCTGCCCCTGCCGCCCTCGCCTTCCGGACGGTCGACCCTGTCGCCGCTGACGAACTCCCGGTTGCCCGGGAGGATGATATTGCGCCGGCCCCCGGGACCGTGATGGAAAATCGGTTCCGACAGATCCTTCGAGGGGATCGAAATCTTCTCGCCGCGCTCGAGGTCCGCGACCTTGCGGCCCGACACCGCTTCGGCGGCGGCCTTGCGGATCTGCGCCTTGAAGCGGCGCAGAAAGCGCTGCCGGTTGACGGCGCTGCGGTTCTTTCCCGAGAGGCGACGGTCGACGAGTTGACTCATGGCCGCATCCCCGTCAGGACGTCTTCCTCGCCCGCAAATACCACTCCGCCAGCAGCCGCACCTGTTTCTCGGTGTAGCCCTTCGACACCATGCGCTGGACGAAGTCCTGGTGCTTCTTCTGTTCCTCGCTCGACGCCTTGGCATTGAAGGAAATCACCGGCAGCAGATCCTCGGTGCTCGAGAACATGCGTTTCTCGATCACTGCGCGCAGCTTCTCGTAGCTCGTCCAGGCGGGATTCTTGCCGTGGTTCTGGGCGCGCGCGCGCAGCACGAAGTTGACGACCTCGTGGCGGAAGTCCTTGGGATTGGCGATGCCGGCGGGCTTCTCGATCTTCTCGAGCTCGGTGTTGAGCTGGGCGCGGTCGAGGATCTCGCCGGTGTCGGGATCACGGAATTCCTGGTCCTGGATCCACATGTCGGCGTAGGTCACGTAGCGATCGAAGATGTTCTGCCCGTATTCCGAATACGACTCGAGATACGCGGTCTGCAATTCCTTCTCGATGTACTCGGCGTAATGCGGCGACAGGTATTCCTTGAGATAGGCGACGTAGCGCTGCTCGGTCTCGGGCGGGAGTTGCTCCTGCTCGATCTGCTGCTCGAGGACGTAGAGGAGATGCACGGGGTTGGCCGCGATCTCGCTGTGGTCGAAGTTGAATACCCGCGACAGGATCTTGAACGCGAAGCGCGTCGAGACGCCCGTCATGCCCTCGTCGACGCCGGCGAAGTCCCGATACTCCTGATAGCTTTTGGCCTTGGGATCGGTGTCCTTGAGGTTCTCGCCATCGTAGACGCGCATCTTCGAATAGATGCTCGAGTTCTCCGGCTCCTTGAGCCGCGTCAGCACCGCGAACTGGGCGAGCATCTCGAGCGTGCCCGGGGCGCACGGCGACTCCGACAGGGAACTGTGCTGCAGAAGCTTGCGGTAGATCTTGACCTCCTCGGAAACGCGCAGGCAATACGGCACCTTGACGATATAGATGCGGTCGAGGAAGGCCTCGTTGTTCTTGTTGTTGCGGAACGCCGTCCATTCGCTCTCGTTGCTGTGCGCGAGCACCACGCCGTCGAAGGGAATCGCACCGAAGCCCTCGGTTCCCTTGTAGTTGCCTTCCTGCGTCGCAGTCAGCAGGGGGTGCAGCACCTTGATCGGCGCCTTGAACATCTCGACGAACTCCATGAGCCCCTGGTTCGCGAGGCACAGGCCGCCCGAATAGCTGTACGCATCGGGATCGTCCTGCGAGAATTTCTCGAGCTTGCGGATGTCGACCTTGCCGACCAGCGAGGAGATGTCCTGGTTGTTCTCATCGCCCGGCTCGGTCTTGGAAATCGCGACCTGGCCCAGCACCGAGGGCCAGCGCTTGACCACGCGGAATTTTGTGATGTCGCCGTTGTATTCGTGCAGGCGCTTGACCGCCCATGGCGACAGCACCTTGCCGAGATAGCGGCGCGGAATGCCGTACTCCTGTTCGAGAATGTCACCGTCCTCGTCGGCAGAAAACAGCGACAGTGGGGAATCGTTCACGGGCGAGCCCTTGATCGCGTAGAACGGCGCCTTTTCCATCAGATGCTTGAGCTTCTCGGCCAGGGAAGACTTGCCCCCGCCAACCGGCCCCAGCAGGTAGAGAATCTGCTTCTTCTCCTCGAGTCCCTGGGCGGCGTGGCGGAAGTAGGAAACGATCTGCTCGATCGTGTCCTCCATGCCGAAGAAATCCTTGAACGCGGGGTAGCGCTTGATGACCTTGTTGGAGAACAGCCGCGACAGCCGCGGATCCTGACGGGTATCGACGAGCTCGGGTTCGCCGATCGCGGCGAGCAGGCGTTCTGACGAGCTGGCGTAGGCCAGCGGGTCTTTCTTGCAGATTGCGAGGAATTCCTCGAGGGAATATTCCTCCTCCTCGCGGCGATAACGTTCGATGTATTGATTGAACAAGCTCATGACGTGCTCCTGCTCGTTGATCGGTGATGCGCTGACTCGGTTCTCGCAACGATCGTGCCATACCCAATAGCGGCCATGATTCGACCAGGTTGAGCACTATTGGTGCCGCGACCCGCCGGGGCAGCTGAAGCTGGCGCGGCGGCGCGCCCGGCACGACGCGACACCGCACCCGAAGTCCGGCGCGAGCGGTCGTAAACGCTTGTAGATTCGTCGGCCGGCTCAGCGTCGGCCCTCGCCGTCGTAGGAGACGCACTGCGCGCCTTCGAGAACGGCAAATCGCTCGCGCCTGAACTCGGCAGATCAGCGGGTTCAAAAAAAGTCGGGGGGCGGACTACCATCCGCGCCCGCTTCGCCGATGCATCCGTCGGCGCGATCCACGCCAGCCGGACCCGGCGTCGCTGCGAAGTCCGCGCCCCGCCCCGCCGTAGCGGGCCGGTCGCTTGGAGGACGGCGGCGCAACACTTCTATCGGTCAGCATGTTCAAGAATCCGTCACGAACATCGATTCCTGCTTTATAGGATGTTCCACGATTCAGTAGTCATTAGACACCTGATCGCCGCGGCACGGAATAGCCGATAAAAACAATTGATTGCCTCGCGACGCCACCTGCAGGCGCGGCCGCGGTGGGTCACTTGGCCACCCCTAGCGACAGGCAGTCCGGGGCGAAGTTCAACACAGCGGCTCGTGACCGAAGTCCGGACGCGGCCGAGACGTCTCGTTGGATTCGTATGAATGAAGCACAGGAAGCGGCGGCAAGCTCCGTGTAGAAATTGCACAACGGCGCGTGCGACAAGACGTGCGGGGCGCGCGCAGCGCATACCAGACGCATGTACGTCGGGCAGAAAAAAAAGCGCCCGCGTGGGCGCTTTTTCTCATCTGTTGGCGGAGAGGGTGGGATTCGAACCCACGGTAGGCTTGCACCTACGCCTGATTTCGAGTCAGGTACATTCGACCACTCTGCCACCTCTCCGGCGGCGCGTATTGTAACCGAGTCGGCACCGGCGCGCGCCTGCTGGACGAAAATTTCGCGCTGGGGCAGACTGCGGTCATGCCCAGCCTCGAAACAAAGGGAGCGGCCGGGAGATTCGCGTCGTTGCTGCTCGCAGTCGCGTTGAGCGCCTGCAGCCGGCCTGCGCCGCCACCGGAGACGACGGGGGAATTGCGGGTCGGGACCCGCAACAGCCCGGCCACCTTTTACATCGGTCACGACGGCGAAACCGCGGGCTTCGAACACGATCTGGTCGTCGCATTCAGCCGCGCGCAGAACTGGAAGCTCAGTTGGACCGAGAAGTCACGTCCTCAGGCACTGTTCGATATGCTCGACCGGCGCGAGATCCATCTCGCGGCGGCAGCCCTGCCGCAGGCGGTAGTCAAGGACCGCCATCTGATCTCTGGGCCAGTCCTGTTCGAAACGCCGGTCCATGTCGTCTATCGCAGGGCCGACCGTGCACCACGGGGGATTGGGGGCCTCGGCAAGAAGAAGCTCGCCATGATCATCGGCTCCGGCCACGGCCCGATGCTGATGCGACTGAAACGCAAGCATCCCCAACTCAGTTGGGCGGCGGTGGAGAACGTCTGGCCCGAGGAATTGCTCGCGCAGCTGCAGGCGGGAAAATACGACGCAGTGGTGATCAATGGCATGGATTTCGACGCGATGCGGAATTTCTATCCCGACCTCGCGGTGGCATTCGATCTCCCCTACACGCAAAAAATCGTCTGGGCCCTGTCGCGCAACAGCAGCCAGCTGTTACGCAACGCACTCGCACGTTTCGTCGAGCGGGCGCGCACCGACGGCACGATCAAGCGCGCGCTCGAGCGCTATTTCGGGCACGTGAAACGGCTCGGCAGCGGCGACATCGTCGGCATCCTGCAGCGCCGACCGCAGCGACTTCCCGACTTGCGCGAGCATTTTCATGAGGCGCAGACGCTGACGGGAATCGACTGGCGCTTGCTCGCCGCGATCGGCTACCAGGAATCGCAATGGAACCGCTTCGCGACTTCTCCGACCGGGGTGCGTGGCCTGATGATGCTGACCGGCGAAACGGCCGACCGCATGGGCATCAGCGACCGGCTCGATGCGCGCGAGAGTATTCTCGGTGGCGCCCGCTATCTGGCCCTGTTGAAGGACGCGCTGCCAGCGCGCATTGCCGAACCCGATCGCACCTGGCTCGCGCTTGCGGCCTATAACCAGGGGCAAGGCCATCTTGAAGACGCGCGCCGGATCGCGCAAGCGCGCGGCGGCAGCCCGGACAGCTGGGCAGACGTCAAGGAGGCTCTGCCGTATCTGAGCCGCGGCAGCTACGCCAAAGTCATGAAATACGGTTACGCGCGCGGCGGCGAAGCGCTGCGCTTCGCCGAGAACATCCGCAACTACTACGACATCCTGTTGCGGCTCGAACCCGAATATGACCCGCTGATCAATCTCGGGCGCGGCGAAGAAGGCCTGCCGCCCCCGGGCTGACCCGACTCAAGTGGGCGCCAGGCGAGCGACACCTCCCATCCATGGACGCAGTGCTTCCGGAACTGTGACGCTGCCGTCGGCGTTCTGGTAATTCTCGAGGACCGCGACGAGCGTGCGTCCCACTGCGAGCCCCGAGCCGTTCAGCGTATGCAGCAACTCGGGCTTGCCCTGGCCTTCCCGGAAACGCGCCTGCATGCGCCGCGCCTGGAAAGCTTCGAAGTTGGAACAGGACGAAATCTCGCGGTAGGTGTTCTGCGCCGGGAGCCACACTTCCAGGTCGTAGGTCTTGGCCGCCGAGAAGCCCATGTCGCCGCTGCACAAGGCCATCTTGCGGTAAGGCAGGCCGAGCCGCTGCAAGATCGTCTCGGCGTTCGCCGTGAGGCGTTCCAGCGCCGCGTAGGAGTCTTCGGGCTTCACCATCTGCACCAGTTCCACCTTGTCGAACTGGTGCTGGCGGATCATGCCGCGGGTGTCCCGGCCGTATGAGCCGGCCTCCGAGCGGAAGCACGGGGTATAGGCGACGAATTTCAGGGGCAGCGCTTCGGCGGGAACGATCTCCTCGCGCACCAGGTTCGTCACCGGCACTTCGGCGGTCGGGATCAGATAAAGCTTGTCGGCATCGCTGCGCGGGATATGGAATAGATCCTCCTCGAATTTCGGCAATTGGCCGGTTCCACGCAGCGAATCGGCGTTGACGAGATAAGGTACGTAGACTTCCGTGTAGCCGTGCTCGCTCGTGTGCACGTCGAGCATGAACTGCGCGAGCGCGCGGTACAGCCGCGCGAGCGGACCTTTCATCACCGTGAAGCGGCTGCCCGTAATTTTCACGGCAGCCCCGAAGTCGAGCTGGCCCAGACCCTCACCGAGGTCGACGTGGTCGCGCACGGCGAAGTCGAATTCGCGCGGCGTGCCCCAGCGGCTGACCTCGACGTTGGCGGCCTCGTCCTTGCCCGGCGCGACCGATGCGTGCGGCAGATTGGGAATACCCAGCAGAAAATCGTTGAGCTCGGCCTGGAGTTCGGCGAGACGGGTTTCGAGCTGCTTGAGTTCATCGCCGAGCCCGCCGACCTCGGCCATGAGCGCCGTCGTGTCCTCGCCCTTGCCTTTCAACACGCCGATCTGTTTGGAGAGCGTGTTGCGGCGGCTCTGCGCCTCCTGGGTGTGGGTCTGGATAGTCTTGCGCTCGGCCTCGAGAGCCTCGAAGCGCGCCGTATCGAGGGCAAAACCGCGCGCCGCGAGGCGCTCGGCGACGGGGGCCGCGTCTTTACGCAGCAGCTGGATATCAAGCATGGGAGTACGAGAGGGCCGCCAAAAGCGCCATTTTCACCGATACCCGCCCGCCGCGGCTAGGGGAAAGTCTTACGCTCGCGCCTAGGCGGCTTCGACCATGCCGACCGCCTCGTCGACGTCGACCGCGACGATGCGCGAGACGCCCGGCTCCTGCATGGTCACGCCGGCCAGGTGCTGGGCCATTTCCATCGTCACGCGGTTGTGGGTGATGAACAGGAATTGCGTCTGGTCGGACATCGCCTTGACGAGGTTGCAATAGCGGTCGGTGTTGGCGTCGTCGAGCGGCGCGTCGACCTCGTCGAGCAGGCAGAACGGTGCCGGGTTGAGCTTGAACATCGCGAACACGAGCGAAAGCGCGGTCAGCGTCTTCTCGCCGCCCGACAGCAGATGGATCGAGGCGTTCTTCTTGCCGGGTGGTTGCGCGAACACCTGCACTCCCGAATCGAGCAGCTCCTCGCCGGTCAGGATGAGGCGCGCCTGCCCACCGCCGAAGAGCTTGGGAAAGAGTTCACCCATGTGCTGGTTCACCGTGTCGAAGGTTTCCTTGAGGCGCGCGCGCGACTCCTGATCGATCCGCCGGATCGCGTCCTCCAGCGTGGCGACGGCTTCGCTGAGATCGGCGCATTGCGTGGCGAGGTATTCGGCGCGCTCCTGCGCCTGCGTGAGCTCTTCGAGCGCGGCGAGATTGACCGCGCCCAACGCGGCGATGTCGTTCTGCAGGCGGTTGATATCGGCCTGAAGCTGGTTCGGCCGCGGGCTGTCGGCAAGTCCCGACTCGAGGCTCGCCTCGTCGGCCGCCGCCTCGCGCAACTGCAGTTCGAACTGCGACTGCGTCAGCATCGCTTCCTGGTCCTTGAGCTTCAACTGCTCGATCGCGCGGCGCAACGGGTCGAGCCCCTGCTCACACGCGAGTCGCGACTCGTCGTGCATACGCAACTGCGCGGTCAGGCCCTCGAGCGCGTCGCGCGCGCCGGCGAGCGCGACCTCCGCCTCAGTGCGTGCGCCCAAGGCCCCCTGCAATTCGACGTCGAGCGCGTCGACGGGCAGCCGCGCCAGTTCTTCGCGGGCCTGAGCGAGTCGCGTTTCATCGTCGGCGATTTCCTGGTCGACGCGAGCGAGCGCGTCGCCGAGTTCGCGGATCTTGTTACTGCATGTCGTCAGGGCGAAACCGGCTTCCTGATGGCGGCGTTCGGCCGCGCGCTGCAGTTCGCGCGCCTCGAACACGGCGCGGTCTGCGTGGTCGCGCTGCTGGCGTGCGGCGTAGAGCGCGTCGCGCGCGATCTCCCCCTGCGCACGATAATCCCTGAGACGGGTTTCGAGCGCCTCGAGCGTCGCGTGCTCCGCGGTCTGCTGGTGTGCGACCTCCTCGAGCTCCTGCGTGCTCCCGATGTCCATCGGGGTCGGGGATAGCTCCGGTCCACCCGGCGCGAGATCCGACATCGCGTACGCGAGACCCGGCTCCCAGATCGTGACCACGTATGCCCGCCGTCCACCGAACAGCTCGGCGGCA
>CBJMYK010000016.1:0-12617 GCA_966433795.1 uncultured Thiobacillus sp.
CTCGACGGCGCCGGCCGGATGCGGACCTTCACCAGCATCACGCTGCCGATGATCACCGACAGCATCAAGACGTCGTACATCTATCTCGGGATCATGATGCTCGACGGCTTCACCCTGCTGCAGGTGATGCTGCCCGATGGTGGCCGCTTCACCCTGCCGCTTCTGGAGGCGGCGACCGTTCAGAATGTGTTGCGCAGCCTTCAGCGCAGCCCGGTCATGCAAGCTGCGAGCCCGCTCGATGCTGTCCTCGTCGATGCCGTCGCGATGCTGTTCGACGTCGTGTTCGACGAAGCCTCGATCCCCGACCGTCTGAAGGCGCAGATCGCACGATTGCAGATTCCGGTGCTGAAGGCGGCGATGCTGGACCGCAATTTCTTCTCGCAGGCGAACCACCCGGTGCGGCGCATGCTCGATGCGATCGCCACGCTCGCCGTTCATCTGCCGGACAACGAAGCCGGCAACGCCCGGCTCGACGCGATTTCGGAAGTGGTGAGCCGCGTACTCGACGGCTTCGAACAGGACATCGCGATATTCGCTTTCGCCGCGACCCAGCTTGAAGCCATGGGCACCTTGCTCGACGACACGCTCGATCGGACGGCGGACGCCGGTCTGCAACATGACATAGACGAGATCAAGCAGGCGGAGCGCGCGGAACTCGCGCCGGTGATCGTGCACGATTTCATCAATCGCGCGCTCAAGGATCAGCCGGTGGCCGACGCGATGCGCGAATTCCTGCGCCGCGACTGGGCGCAACTGCTGACCAAGGATTATCTGCAGGAAGGCGAAACCGGCGCGCACTTCAACAGCCACGTCGAAACCATGCGGGAACTGGTATGGAGCGTCCAACCCAAGTCCGACATGGATGCTCGACTGATGCTCGTGCGCATCCTGCCGGGCCTCTTGAAGCGCCTGCGCGAGGGCGTCGCCGAAATCGAACTGCCGCAGAAGCTGTCCGATCATTTCTTCGCCACGCTCGTGATTCTTCATGCCAATGCGGTGCGTCCGAACGCGCAGCCGGTGCCGCTGCCCGATATCAGCCCGGAAGAAATCGCAGAACTCGCGCCGACGCCGGACGCCGCGTGGAGCGGTGCCGAGCCCGCAGCGGTCGGCAGCGACATCGAGCCGGCGGCGGTTGAAGTCGAAGACGAATACACGCTACGGGCCCGTGCCCTCAACAAGGGCGACTGGGTGGAGTTCCACTACGACGACGGCACTTTCCGCTGGGCACGCCTGGGGTGGGTCAGCGGCGTCAAGAACACCTATCTCTTCTCCGACCAGGACGGCATGAACAGCTTCTCGATCGGGCTGCATCGCCTGGCAGACAAGCTGCGTCGCGGTGAAGCGGTGTTGGTGGAACGCAAATCGATCACCGAGTCGGCCTTCGGCAAACTCATGAATTTGTTCCGGCAGAAGCTGAGCGCCGCCTGAACGGCAGGCGTCGAGACGGCGCGACCGCGGGTCACGGTGCGAAGGCCGCCGACGGTGATACCCTGCGCGCGTGAATTCCTTTTCCTCCCGCGTCATTGCGTGGCACCAACGCCACGGCCGCCACAGCCTGCCCTGGCAGGGCACCCGCGACCCCTACCGTGTCTGGCTGTCGGAAATCATGCTGCAGCAGACCCAGGTCGGAACCGTCATTCCGTACTATGAGCGCTTTATCGCGCGCTTTCCCGACTTGCGGGCGCTGGCCGCGGCGGACCAAGATGAAGTGCTCGCCCTCTGGAGTGGGCTCGGCTACTACAGTCGCGCGCGCAATCTTCTCGCCGCGGCGCGGCTGATCACCGGCGAATACGCCGGCGTCTTTCCCGGCACGCCCGGGGCGATCGCGCGCCTGCCCGGAATCGGCCGCTCCACCGCAGCGGCGATCGCCGCGCTCGCCTTCGGTCTACGCTGTGCGATTCTCGACGGCAACGTCAAGCGCGTGCTCGCGCGCCATTGCGGGATAAGCGGATGGCCGGGTGAGAGAAAGACGGACGCGGCGCTGTGGGCGCTTGCCGATTCGCGCCTCCCCGAAAGTGCCATCGAGTCCTACACGCAGGGCATGATGGACCTCGGCGCGCTGGTCTGCACCCGAAGCGCGCCGGCGTGTGCAGCATGTCCCGTCAGCGCCGACTGCGTCGCCGCCGTGCAGCACCGCGTCGACGAATTGCCGACGCCGCGGCCGCGGAAAACGCTGCCGGAAAAAGAAGTGCAAATGCTTCTACTCGTTGATCACGGTCGGCTGCTGCTGGAAAAGCGACCGCCTGCAGGGATCTGGGGAGGGCTTTGGAGCCTGCCCGAGCTTGCCGCCGAGGCCGACGCCGCGCGGCATTGCCGCGACCGCTTCGGGTTCCGCACGATCTCTCAGCGGACGCTGCCGGCGCTTACCCACACCTTCACGCATTTCAAGCTCCACATCCGGCCGGTGCACCTCGACGTCACAGCCGGCACGGGCGAACTCGCAGGGCGAATGTGGCTGCCTTTCGCCGCAGCGCTGGGGGCCGCGCTCCCCGCACCGGTACGAAGACTGGTTCAGCAACTCGATCCCGCGTGAAGCGACGCCGGACTCGAGCGCCTGCGGACGGTCCTGGCCACCGCGGATAGGGATGCTATAAGTAAAAGTCCTTTCCGACGCAGGAGGATGAAATGAGCGTGAACCCCGATTCAGCGGTCACTGCCGTCTTCGACCCCGACGGTTTCCTGCTCGACCCGACGATGTGGAGCGAAAGTCTGGCCGATCGCATCGCCCAGACCGATGGGATCGGTGAACTGAATGCCCAGCAACTGGGATTGTTGCATACGCTGCGACGCGAGTTTGCGCGGCATGGCACGATTACGGCACTGAGCCATGTCTGCCATCTCACGGGCGAGAGCCCGGACTGCATGCAGCATCTCTTCCCGAGTCCGCGCGAAGCCTGGCGGGTCGCGGGCCTTCCGAACCCGGGCGAGGAGGCGAAGGCGTATCTCTCGCCGCAGTGAGACAATGGCGGGATGAATCCCGCCGCCAACGCATCCGACGTCTGCCTGCTGCAAGAGCCCCTCGTGGGCGCTTTCGGCCTGCCCGCCAACACACCCTTCGTCAGCATCAAGGGTGATCCCAGCCTGCGTGAAACCGTGTCCTTGCGGCCGCGCCAAAACTCCCGGCTCGACCGCATCGCCGGCGAGGTGCTCGCGACCTGCGCCGCACTGCTGCGCGACACGGGCGTCTACGCGATCTACGTCGGCTTCAACAGCTCGGAGGTAAGGACCGAATCGATCTTCAATCCCTTCGCCTACGAGGTGCACGACGCCGAGGACCTGGTGAAGCCGGGCTACGCTGCACGCCACTTCGTGCCCGTGCCGTACGACGAGAAAATGCGCACCATCGCATGGATGCGCGGCATCATTCAGACCGGGCCGCTGCGCAACTATCTGCCGCCGTCCTGGCGGCAGCTGATGGACGAGGCGCGCACGCAGTCGGCGCCTCTGACGGCGGATCGCATCGACGAGATCGTGCACAATTTCAACGTGCTGCGCGCCATCGACGGCTACTACCTGCGCAACGCAGCGATTTCCCTGTCCGAAGGTCTGGTCCGCGCGTCCTACAACTGCGACGGCACCTACATCGTCCGCGGCGACTATTTCCCCGAGTTCGTGCGCCTCAACACGCCCTGACCGGACCCGCTCTCAGTCGAGCGGCGTGTCGACGTAGGCGCGCCCCCGGGGGCAGCCCGAGTTGTAGTGTCTGGCGCCGGCACGGACATAGGGAAGCGGACGTCCTGGCGCGCCGGTCACCGGATCGCGCGTGAAATAGACGCGGATCTCGCGCAGCATCGGGCGGCGCTTTGCCGGGTCCGGCGTGCGCGGCGTCCGGCATTCGAAAACCACCGCATGCTCGAGCGCACGATCGCGTTCGCGCAAACGCGCGCGCAAGGTTGCGAGATCCACCTCACCTCCCATGTGGCGCGCGATGTCTGCGCCGATTGCTCGATTGACTCGCGCACTCAGCGCAGCCGAAGCTGCGAAGTAATCGGCTTCGGGCAGACCCGAGCAGCTGCCGTGCTTGGCCCATTGATGACGATCGAGGCAATCCGCGACCGCGGGCATCGCGCGCCGCAGCGCCAACCCTGTTTCCGCCGGCAGGACGAGCGCGGGCAGCGCGCAGAACGGGCGCGCAGATTTCCCCTGGCAATAGGCAGGATGGCGGCGATCAAGACGATTGGGCCACAGTCCATGCAGCGTGAGCGGCACGCTCTTGAACCCGCGCTCAGAGAGGCCCCCGCACTGCGCGAATTGCCGCTTGTGTCGCGGCCCATCCTCGCAAAACGCGGGCGCAACACTCAGCGCCAGTAGATAGAAGTCGAACTGCGGCGACTCAGCACGCGCGCAAAGGCTTCCGAGCAACAGGCCGAGAGCCAGCCATTTCCACCGCGTCACTGGGGTCTCCCGGCGCCAAAACATCGTGCTAGGCCCCGCTTCGCGCCCGGAAGATTCCGGTAAAATTCTTGCTTTCCATTCGTTCACAGAGACTTTTCACCATGTCCATGGCCGACCGCGATGGCGTCATATGGTACGACGGCAAACTCGTACCGTGGCGCGACGCCACCACCCACGTCCTCACCCACACCCTGCACTACGGCATGGGCGTCTTCGAGGGTGTACGCGCCTACAAGGCCGAACAGGGCACGGCGATCTTCCGCCTGGACGAGCACACCAAGCGCCTCTTCAATTCGGCGCACATTCTCGGCATGAAACTACCCTTCGACGCGGCGACGATCTCCGAGGCGCAGCGCATGGTCGTACGCGAGAATAAGCTCGAGTCGGGCTACCTGCGGCCGATGGCGTTCTTCGGCTCGGAGGCAATGGGGATTTCGGCGAAGAATCTTTCGGTGCACGTGATCGTCGCCGCGTGGCCGTGGGGGACCTACCTCGGCAAGGAAGCGCTGGAAAACGGTATTCGCGTGAAGACGAGCTCTTTCACCCGTCACCATTCAAACGTGACGATGTGCAAGGCCAAGGCGAACGGCAACTACATGAACTCGATCCTCGCGCACAAGGAAGCCGAGATGGACGGCTACGACGAGGCGCTCTTGCTCGACGTCGACGGCTTCGTCTCCGAGGGCTCGGGCGAGAACATCTTCATCGTGCGCGACGGCAAACTCTACACGCCCGACCCGAGCTCCGCGCTCGTCGGACTCACGCGTGACACAATCATCCAACTCGCCGAGGAGATCGGCCTCAAGGTGATCGAAAAGCGCATCACGCGCGACGAGGTCTATATCGCCGACGAGGCTTTCTTTACCGGTACCGCTGCAGAAGTCACGCCGATCCGCGAGCTCGACAACCGCAGCATCGGCGAGGGGGGGCGGGGCCCGATCACCGCCAGGTTGCAAGCGATGTATTTCGACTGCGTGCACGGCCGCGCAGCCAACCACCTCGACTGGCTCACGCCGGTGGCGTAAGGAGCCCTCATGAGCGAGCCGCGTGACGACAGCCTCGAACGCCCGAATGGCAAAGCGAACAACACCCAGCGCGTCATTGAAGTCAGCGAAAGCGATCTGCCGCTGCACTGCCCGATGCCGCAGCACGCCGACTGGAGCGCACATCCACGGGTCTACCTCCCGATCGAGGCGCGTGGCGACGCGCTTTGCCCCTACTGCGGCACGCTCTACCGTCTCAAAGGCCGGCCGAGCGGCAGCCGTCATTAGGCGCGCCGCGACCGAGCCGGTCGCGGTTGAAGCGGTGAGCGGTTTTTCCTAGCATTACAAGCCTATGTCCGAACCTGTCTTCCCTACTCCCGAAGCCGCTGAAGATGCGTTTTACGCCGCCTTCGAGGCGCGTTCGCTCGATGACATGATGGCGGTCTGGGCGCGCGACGATCACGTCGCGTGCATTCATCCGCTTGCTGCGCCGCTCAACGGACGCGCGGCCGTAGCCGCAGGCTGGCGAAGCATGTTCGGCGCAGCGGGCCGTTTCCGCCTGCAGGTAAAGGCGGTCCACGAGATGCGTGAGGGCGACCACGTCATCCGCATCGTCGACGAATACCTCACGATCGGCGATGAGACAGCGCCACGTCCGCCGATTCTGGCGACCAACGTCTACCGCCGCGAGGCCGACGGCTGGCGCATGGTGCTGCACCACGCCTCCCCGCTGCAGGTCGGCGCGAAAGCGGGCGCCGGCATGCCTCCGGTCGTATTCCACTAGCGGTCCGATCTCGCGCCTCGCTGCGGTGAACGGCGCCGGAAAGACCGCTTATCACGCGCCCTGGTGGCTGCCGGGTGGTCATCTGCAGACCATCTACGCGAATCTTTTCATTCGCGTGCCGTCGCTCGCCTACCGCCGCGAGCGCGTGGAGCTCGCGGATGGCGACTTCCTCGACTTCGATTGGGTCGACGGCGTCGCGGAGCGGCCGGCAGTGGTGCTGTTCCATGGTCTCGAGGGCAACGCCGAAAGCCCTTACGCGCGCGAGCTGATGGCGCGGCTCCGTAGCTGCGGCTGGCACGGCGCCGTCGCGCACTTCCGCGGCTGTTCGGGCGAGGACAACCGCCTGCCGCGCGCCTATTTCGCCGGCGACAGCGCGGACATCGAACACGCGCTCAACCACGTGAAATCGCGGCATCCCGAAGCCCCCTTGTACGCAGTCGGCGTCTCACTCGGCGGCAACGCCTTACTCAAATGGCTTGGCGAAAATGGTCCCGACGCCTCTGCGCTCGTCACGCGCGCAGCGAGCGTTTCCGCTCCGCTCGACCTGACCGCCGCGGGCCACGCGCTCGACCGCGGCTTCAATCGCCGTGTCTACACCGCGCGTTTTCTCGCAAGTCTGAAGCGCAAGGCACTCGACAAGGCGCGTCGGTTTCCCGGTACGCTCGATGCGCCCGCGGTCGCGGCGGCGAGCACCTTTCGCGAATTCGACACGCTCGTGACCGCGCGCCTGCACGGTTTTCGCGACGCCGACGACTACTGGCTCAAGGTCTCGTCCAAGCCCGGCCTGCGTTCGATCACGGTGCCGACGCTGGTCATCAACGCAAAGAACGATCCCTTCCTGCCGGCCGCGGCACTGCCCACCCCTGCTGACGTCTCGGCGGCGGTCATCCTCGAACAGCCTGATGCGGGCGGCCACGTGGCCTTCCCGACAGGACCCTTTCCGGGCCGTCTGGGCTGGCTCTCGGGGCGCCTGATGCAGCACTTCGAAGCGGGCCGCGGTTAGAATCGCTTCCTCTGAGATCAAGGAGCGCGTTGTGGAATATCCCAAGGAAATCTTCAAGGCCTACGACATCCGCGGCATCGTCGGCAAAACCTTTACGCCGGAAATCGTCGAGGCCATCGGCCACGCCATCGGTTCGGAAGCGGCGGCGCGCGATCAGAAGGAAATCTGCATCGGCCGCGACGGCCGGCTCTCGGGGCCGGATCTTGCCAATGCGCTCGCGCGTGGCATCCGCAAGGCCGGTGTCGGCGTCGTCGACCTCGGCATGGTGGCGACGCCGATGACTTATTTCGCCGCGTATCAGCTCGGCACGAACAGCGCAGTGATGGTCACGGGCAGCCACAATCCGCCCGATTACAACGGACTGAAAATGGTGCTCGGCGGCGAGACCTTATCTGGCGACACGATCCAGGCGCTGCGACAGCGCCTCGTCGACGGCAGGCTCGCGCACGGCGCGGGCGGCTATCGTCAGCATGACATCGCCGGCGAATATCTCGCCCGCATCGTCTCCGACGTCAAGCTCGCGCGCCCGATGAAGATCATCGTCGACTGCGGTAACGGCGTTCCCGGCGCGTTCGCGCCCAAGCTCTATCGCGACATGGGCTGCGAGGTCGAGGAACTGTTCTGCGAGGTCGACGGCAACTTTCCCAACCACCATCCCGACCCTTCGCAGCCGAAGAACCTGCAGGATTTGATCGCCGCACTGAAGACGAGCGACGCCGAGATCGGGCTGGCCTTCGACGGCGACGGCGATCGCCTCGGCGTCGTCACCAAGGACGGCAGCATCATCTTCCCCGACCGCCAGCTGATGCTCTTCGCCGATGACGTGCTGAGCCGCAACCCCGGCGCCGAAATCATTTTCGACGTCAAATCGACGCGCAAGCTATTCGGCTGGATCACCGAGCGCGGCGGACGTCCGCTGCTGTGGAAGACAGGCCACAGCTTCATCAAGGCCAAGATGAAGGAAACCGGCGCGCTGCTCGCCGGCGAGATGTCCGGCCACGTCTTCTTCAAGGAACGCTGGTTCGGCTTCGACGACGGCCTCTACGCCGGCGCGCGCCTGCTCGAGTACCTGTCGAAACAGGCTGACATCAATGCCACGCTGCACGGCCTGCCCGACACGCTCAACACGCCCGAATTGAACATCAAGATGGCCGAGGGCGAGCATTACGCGCTGATGGAGCGACTGCAGAAGACCGCGCGCTTCCCCGACGCGCAGGAGGTCATCACGCTCGATGGCCTGCGCGTCGAATACGCCGACGGCTTCGGCCTCGCCCGCCCGTCCAATACCACGCCGGTGATCGTCCTGCGCTTCGAGGCGGACAACGCGGAAGCGCTGGAGCGCATCCAGGCCGATTTCCGCCGCGTCATCCACGAGGCCGCGCCTTCCCTCAGCCTGCCGTTTTGAACACGACGGACAGGCCGCGCAGCCTTCACGTCATCGGCGGCAAGGGGCTGGGCGGCGCCGAGCGTTTTTTCGTCCGTCTAGTGAACGCGCTGGCACGACGCGGCGAGCCTGTTGCCGCCGTCACTGTCGCCGGCGGCGAGATCGCGCGCGCCCTCGATCCCGCGGTACAGCAGTTCCACGCGCCGATGTTCGCGTTCTGGGACCGCTACTCGCGCTGGAAGATCGCGCGCGCGATTTCGGCCTTTCGACCGGACGTCGTGCAAACCTACATGGGACGCGCGACACGCATCGTCCGCCTGCCTTCGGGGCGTGCGCCGGTTCATCTGGCGCGGCTTGGCGGCTACTACCAGCTCAAGGGCTACCGCCACGCCCATGCCTGGGTCGGCAACACCCAGGGCATTCGCGAGTATCTGACGGCCGGTGGGCTGCCGCGCGCGCGTGTGCACCACATCGGCAACTTCGTCGATACGCCCGGCCGGATCAAATCGAGTGCGCTCGACGCGCTGCGTCAGACACTCGGTCTCGCAGGCTGTCGCGTGCTCGTCGGGGTGGGCCGGCTGCACCGCAACAAGGGCTGGGACGATCTGCTGCGTGCATTCGCGCGCCTGCCGGCGGTGGTCGAGGCTGCGCCGCTGCATCTGCTGATGGTCGGCGATGGCCCCCTGCGCGCGGAGCTGGAGGAAGTGGCGCGCGCGCTCGATATCGCGCCGCGCGTACACTGGATCGGCTGGAAGAACGACCCGACGCCCTACTATCAGCTGGCTGACGCGTTCGTCTGCGCGTCGGTCCACGAGCCACTGGGCAACGTCATTCTCGAGGCCTGGGCCAATCGCGTCCCGCTCGTTTCGACCCGCGCCCAGGGCCCGCTGGAACTGGTGCGCGACGGCGTGAACGGGTTGCTCGCGCCGGTCAACGATCCGTCCGGTCTGGCCGAGGTACTCAATGCCGCGCTCGCGCTCGAGGCGCCTGCCAGGGTGCGCCTCGTCGAGGCGGGTTACGAAGAAGTACATCGGAACTACTCCGAATCCGCGATCGTCGATGCGTACACCGCGCTATACGCCGACTTGCGGCGAGGCGCCACGAGCGCCTGATCGGGCCCGCGCAACAGCGGGCGCGCGGTACGGGGTCTAGAATTCAGCCTGATCATCGTTGCCTGCGAGGTGCCATCATCGACTGTCTACTATTTCACGACGGCAAGGTGCAATCGATTGCGTTCGAGGACATCAGCGATCACGTCGCTGATCCCGCGCGCTTTCTGTGGGTCGAACTCAAATCGCCCGATGTCCGCACGGTCGCCAAACTCGGCGACGAATTCGGCCTGCACGAACTCGCGCTCGAGGACGCGATCTCGACGCATCAGCGCCCCAAGGTCGAGGAATATGGGGAACACCTCTTCATCGCCGTGCGCACCGTCCAGCTCTGGGAGGCACGCATCGAAATCGGTGAGACCCACATCTTCGCAGGCGCGAATTTCGTGATCGCGATCCGCCACGGAGCAGGCAGTAGCTACGAACGCGTTGCCGAACGGCTGCGCACGCCCAAGAACGGCATCCGTCCCGGCGCACCTTACGCGCTCTATCTCGTGCTCGACCTCATCGTCGATCAGCTGAAGCCGGTGATGGACGGGCTGCATGAGCGCTTCCAATCCGTCGAGAGCGTTCTGATCAACGGCGAACTCGGGCGCGCTAATCTCGAGCGACTCTACGCGCTGAAGCGCGAGCTGACTCAGCTACGCGACGCGGTCGACCCGGTTCAGGACATCACGCAGGACCTGATACGGCTGCATCCCGAATTCGTCGTGCGCGAACTCAAGGCGTATTACCGCGACGTGCATGACCATGCGGCACGCATCTCCGCGGCCATCGGTCATCTGCGCAACTCCACCTCGGATGCGATGCAATTCCACCTCGGTTCGCTCTCGCTGCAGCAAAACGAATCGGTGCAGAAGCTCGCGGGCTGGGGCGCGCTGCTGGCCTTGCCGACGGTGATCTTCAGTCTCTACGGAATGAATTTCCAGCACATGCCCGAACTCGAGTGGCCCTGGGCCTACCCCGCCCTGCTCATCGGCACGGGTGGCGCGGCCCTGGCGCTCTATCGGCGGCTAAAGCGCCTCGGCTGGATCTGACGACCTCAGCGCGGCGACGCGCGGACGTAGCGGATACGGGCGCCACGCGCCTCGTCGTGATCGAGCCACACGACGTGCAAATTGCCTCGCGCGTCGAGCGTCGCGACCGGGTCCGACTGCGCACCGGGGCCCGAGGCCGCCGGTACCGCGACGTTGTCGCCGAAGGACTTGCCGTTCCACTCGGCGAGCCAGACGTCGGGCGTGCCATCGCGCGCATCGTCCCACAGCGCGAGCAAGCGACCTTCGTCGTCGCCGACGACCTGCGCATGCCATTGCGCCATGTTGTCGCCGAACCCGTCCTGCACCTGCGTGTTGCGGCCGAAGCGGCGGCTGCCGAGGTCGAAGGCGGCGTAGACGTCGTAGCCCGACAGAAAGTCGCGCTTGTCGAGCCACACGGCGGCAATCTGATTATTGTTCCAACTCGTGAGCGAGGGCCGCATCGCCCCGGTCCCGGCGCCGAGGCCGCCGACCGGGCCGCTCTTGTGGTCGGTCAGACGGACCGGCGCGGCAAAACTGCGACCGTCGCGGCTGTGGCTCACCATCGGAACAGTGTGACGATAGCGCCGGTCCTCCCAGGCGACGGTCACGCCGCCGTCAAGGCGCACCGCCAGCGCTGGCCAGCCTTGTTCATTCACCGGGCGTTTCGCCTCGACCGACTTCGTCATCTTCACGCGGGCCGTCCCGCCGTTTAATTCGAGGCGCGCGACGACGATGCGGCGGAAGCGCCCCGCCTGCTCCGCCCAGGCCGCGTAGACCCGGTTCGCGCGTGCGGCGAGCGTGACCTGCCCGGCGTCGGCGGCGCTCAGGGCGATCCGCACGCCGTCCGGCAACAGGCGTGCGTATACGCGTCCGGCTTCTTCCCAGGCTGCGAGGAAACGTCCGTCGGCTACGGCGACGAGCACCGGCGCATAGCACTCCGCCTCGCTCAGACGCGTCTCCGACTCGAATGACGGCGCGTCCGCAGGCTTGAGCGCGAGATAACATTGCGGCGTTCCGCTGCGGCTGTCTTCCCACACGACGCCCACCGTGGCGCCCGAGACCGCCAGCCCGCGGCGGTTCGCCGACTCGAGATGGGGAAAGCTGGAAGGCCCCGCGCGGGTGCTGACCGTGACGGGCTCGGTCCAATTCCAGCCTGCCTGCGCCGGCCAGGCCAAGGCCACCGCAAGCGCGAAGGCCGCCGCCCTCACGACTTGTTGCCCAGGAATTCGATCAAGGTCTTGTCTTTGTAATGCCCGCCGCGCACGTAGCGATCGTAGTCGCGAAAATCCTGCACGGTCTTGAAGCCCGGTATCTGCACGATCTTGTCGCCCGCGGGGCTCAGGTAGACGAAGAGCGGCGTGGCGAAGGCCTGCAGCCGCACGCCGAGCTCGGCCTCGGTGATGCGCTCTCCGCTCGGCAGCGTCAGGCGCTTACCCGACTCGGCATCGACGTACACGAGGACGTAATTCTGCGTATAGAGCTTTTTCAGCGCCGCGTCGGAAAACGTTTTCTTGTTGGTGTGATCACACCAGGCGCAGCCGTAGCGTCCGAAATACAGGAATATCGGCTTGCCATTCTCACGCGCGGCCTTGAGCCCCGCGTCGAAGTCGACGAAGGGGTAGCCGCGCGGCGGGTCCGCGAGCGTGGCGCCGGCCCACAACAGGCCCGTCGTTAACAGAATGCTCGTGAGCCTCATTTCGATATCCCCTGCGACAGCGTCGCTCCCATTCTGATAGATTGAGGACCTCCCGCAACCCTCCTTTTTGACCATATGAACCACGAACCCGTCCGCATCGGCCTGGTCTCGATCAGCGACCGCGCCAGCAGCGGCGTCTACGAGGACGAGGGCTTGCCGGCGCTGCGCGCCTGGTTGGGCGAAGTGCTGGCCAATCCGGTCGACTTCGTGACGCGGCTGATCCCCGACGAGCGCGATCGCATCGAGG
>CBJMYK010000017.1:0-12607 GCA_966433795.1 uncultured Thiobacillus sp.
AGCGTGCGGATCGTCACCGGCTTGCCGTCCAGCGCTTCGGCGACCGCCTTGTAGGATTCGTATTGCTCCTCTTCGGTCGGCAGGTCGCTGCGGTTGAGAAACAGGAATTCGCTGCGGAACAGGCCGATGCCGTGCGCGCCCGCCGCCTTCACCGCGTCGATGTCCGACAGCAACTCGATGTTCGCCATGAGCTCGATCGGCGTGCCGTCGAGCGTCGCCGACTTGCTGGTCTTCAGCCGCTTGAGCTTGTCGGTGTCGATGCGCCACTGGTTCTGCCGCAGCCGGTATTCGGCCAACACCGACTCGTCAGGATTGACGATCACGACGCCGTCGCGACCGTCGACGATCAGCAGATCGTGGTCGCGTATCAGTCCGCGTGCGTTGTGCAGCGCCATCACCGAGGGCATGCCCATGCTGCGCGCGAGGATCGCGGTGTGGGAAGTGGTGCCGCCGAGGTCGGTGACGAAGGCGGCGAAGTGCACGTTCTTGAAGATCACCATGTCGGCCGGAGACAGCTCGTGCGCGACCAGGATGCGCTCGCTGTCGAAGTCGACGTCGAGCGGCAGATGGCTCGGATGGCCCATGAGCGCTTTCAGCACGCGCTGCACGACCTGCACGACGTCTTCCTGGCGGCTCCTGAGGTAGGGATCCTCGATCTCTTCGAAGCGCGCGACCAGCGCTTCCATCTGCTGCGCGAGCGCCCACTCGGCGTTGCACTGGGTCTCGCTGATCAGACGCTTGGGTTGCTCGGCGATCATCGAGTCGCCGAGGAACATCAGATGCATGTCGAGAAACGCAGACAGTTCGGCCGGTGCGTTGGCCGGGATGTGGCTGCGTAACGTCTCGAGCTCGGCGCGCGTGGCGAGGATGGCCTCATCGAAACGTGCGAGTTCGTCCTTGATGTACTTGTGGTCGAGCATGTACTGCGGCACTTCGACCCGCGCGCTCGATGCGAGATGCGCATAGCCGATCGCGATGCCGCCCGACACGCCGATGCCGTGCATGGAGAAGCTCACGACTCTTCCCCGAATCCGTCCGAAATAAGTGTCGCCAGCGCGTCGACCGCTTCCTTTTCGTCTTCGCCCTCGGCCTCGAGCGTGACCGTGCTGCCCTTGGCGGCTGCCAGCATCATCACGCCCATGATGCTCTTGGCGTTGACGCGGCGGCCGTTGCGCGACATGAAGACATTGCTCTTGAAGCTCGAGGCCAGTTGGGTGAGGCGCGCCGACGGCCGCGCATGCAGCCCAAGTTTGTTGACGATCTCAACGTCCCGTTGCTGCATTGCACATGGTCTCGGAAATATGGTTGATGCTGTTGCGCCCGCCCTCGACGATGCGCTCGACGAGCTGCGGCAGCGTCAGCGTCTCGCGGTAATTGAGGGCCTTGAGCAGCATCGGCAGATTGACGCCGGAGACGCCTTCGATGTGCGCGGGCTCGAGCAAGCGGCACAGGGTGTTGCTGGGCGTGGCGCCGTAGATGTCGGTCAGGACCAGAATGCCGTCACCCTCGTCCAGCTCGGCGAGTCGCGTCTGCAAGGCTTTCTGGCGCTCGTCCGGATCGGCGTGGCCGATGAAGTCCAAGGTCGCGAGACCATTCGGGCGCAGACCGAGCACGTGGGTCGCGCACTCGACGAGGCTGTCCGCGAGCGAGCCGTGCGCGACGATGAGGATGCCTATCATTGCGGGAATGTCAGACTAAAAGCCGCATTCTAGCGAAGGCGGGCCGCAAGGTCAGGGGAGACGTGGGTTTTTCCACTGGCGTCGACGGCCAAGTAGTCGCGCACGCCGAGGCGGGCCGCGTTGGCGGCGAGGTGTGTCGCACCGTCGATGAAAAGGGGCTTCGACAGCGCGTCGGAAAGCGTTCCGGCCCGCGGCCCGCTGAACAGCACGGTCACCGCCTGCATCCCGGTCGCGGGCCAGCCGCTGCGCGGGTCGATGAGGTGGCTGTAGCGACGTCCGGCGAGCTCGAAGTAGCGCTGGTAATCGCCCGAGGTGCCGATCGCCTCGCCGTCGTGCAAATCGAGCGTTGCGAGCGTTCCAGGCTGCCGCGGATGCTGAATGCCGACCCGCCACGGCCGCTCGCCGTGGGCGCCGAGTGCGATCACGTTGCCGCCGATATTCACCAGCGCATTGGCGACGCCGTGCGACTTCAGAATCGCCACGGCGTCGTCGAGCGCTCGGCCCTTGGCGTAGCCGCCGAGATCGATCTGCACGGCGCGGTTGGTACTTGCCACTGTATTGTCGGCGATGACGAGATCGGCCATGCGCGGCTGCGCCTTGGCCCATCTGGCGATCGTCGCGGCGTCGGGCACGCGCGCCTGCGGCGCATCGGAATGGAAGCCCCAGAGCGCGATCAGGCCGCCGATCGCGGGATTGAACAGGTGCTGCGATCGGATCGACAGGGTGCGGGCGTCCTGCAGCATCGCGGCGAGTTCCGGGGTCACGCGCGCACGTTCGCCACGCGCGAGTGCCGCATTGAGTCGCGACAGGTCGCTCGGCTGCCACGCGTGCAGACTGCGGTGCAGCGCGTCGAAACGCACCAGCACGGCCGCGGCGGCCTCGCGCGCCTGGGCCTCGGGCGCGCCGTAGACGGTGACCTCGACCAAGGTTCCGAAGACGTAGGACTGTTGCTGATGCAGCGGGGGTGGAGTGCATGCCGCGAGCGCCCATAGCAGCAACAGCCACAGGCCGCGACGTGCAAGCTCGGTGTGCGGGTCGGGTCTCATGTTCATGCTCGGGTAGTGTTCAGATCGAAAAACTCCGGTCTCGGCACCTGTCACGAGCGGGCGCGGGCCGCTTCGTGAAGCATTTCTATCAGCGCGTCGAGATCGGGTGCCTCGGCGTATCGCGCGGCATTCGGCGCGCTGACATCCCAAGACGCTTTGGATCCGGTATGCAGGTGTGCGACGACGTCCAGACCGGCCGTGTCCTCGAGCGAACCCGCGGGAACCCAGTATTCCGGTCGGTCCGCAAGCTGGTTGGGGACGGGGCTGCCGCACCGCGAACAAAAATCCGAGCGGTAACCGGCGCCTTGGTAGGAACTGACGTGTTCGCGGCCGCGGATCCACCCAAAATTCTCACGTCGAACGATAAGCGCAGCGTTTGCAGCGGAACCGGTCGCCTTTCTACACAGCGAGCAGTGACACTGATAAATGCCTGGAAACGGGCCGGATATCTGGAATTCGATCTGGCCGCAAAGACAATTGCCGCGAACACTGCTCATTCGCCGCCTTAATCCGCGCGGGCGACACGCTCGACTGCCGCGATGAACTGGGCTGCGACGTCGTGCCCCGTCTGCGCCGCGATTTCCTGAAAGCCAGTCGGGCTCGTGACGTTGATTTCGGTCAGGCTGTCGCCGATCACGTCGAGGCCGGCGAGGAAGATGCCTTGCGACCGCGCCCAGGGGGCGATTGCTTCGGCGATCTCGCGATCGCGTGCCGCGAGCGGCTGGGCACGGGCGGTACCGCCGGCTGCGAGATTGCCGCGCGTCTCGCCTGCCAGCGGAATCCGCGCGAGCGCCCACGGCACCACCTCGCCGTCGATCACCAGGATGCGTTTGTCGCCTTCGCTGATCGCCGGCAGGTAACGCTGCGCCATGATCGGGCGGCTGCCGCGCCGCGTGCGCCACTCCAGAATGGCATTGAGGTCCGGGTAGGAAACGGCGAGGCGGAAGACGCCGCTGCCGCCCATTTCGGTGAGCGGCTTGACGATGATGTCGGCGTGGGTGGCGAGAAAGCTTGCGATCTGTGTCGCGTCGGCCGAAACCAGGGTCGGTGCGACAAATTGCGGAAACTCGAGGATTGCGAGTTTTTCGTTGAAATCGCGCAGCGCGCGCGGCCGGTTCAGCACGCGCGCGCCATTGGCCTCGGCGACGCCGAGCAGGTGGGTCGCGAGCAGGTAGTCGACGTCGACCGGCGGATCAGTGCGCATCACCACGGCGTCGAACGCCGCGAGCGCGAATTCGAGCGCTTCGGTCACGCGATACCAATCGTCGTCGCCTCGCGTCGCCACGGCGTCGCAGCGCGCCCGCGCGACCCCGTCGCGCACGAGCAGGGCGCGCGTCTCGGTCGCGAACACGGCGTGGCCGCGCGCCTGCGCGGCGCGCATCATCGCGACCGAGCTGTCCTTGTAGGGCTTGAGGCTCGCCAGCGGATCGACGACGAACAGCAGCTTCATGCGGCGTCGTTCAGGGCTTCGTCGAGCTCGATCGAGGCGGCAAGCATCGCCAGGCGCGCGACGACGCCGTAGGCATAGAAGCGATTGGGGCTGGCGTCGGGGCTCGCGTTGCTGTCGGGCATCACGCAGGTGTCGTCGAACGCGAGCGGGACGAAGTGCATGCCGGGGCTGTTGAGATTCTCGTCGGCCCCTCGCCCGGTATGGACGCGATAGAAGCCGCCGACGACGAAGTGGTCGAGCATGTACACGACCGGTTCGGCGACTGCTTCGTTGATGCTCTCGAACGTGTAGACGCCCTCCTGGATCAGCACCTCGCTGACCTCGAGTCCTTCCTTGCCGACCGCCATCTTGTTGCGCTGCTTGCGGTTGAGTTCGCGCACGTCGTCGGGCGACTTCACGGTCATGATGCCCATGCCGTAGGTCCCGGCGTCGGCCTTGACGATGACGAAGGGCGACTGGTCGATGCCGTACTCGGCGTACTTGACGCGGATCTTCTCCAGCATCTCGCCGACCTTTTCGGCGAGGCAGTCCTCGCCCTGGCGGGCCTGGAAGTCGATCTTGCCGCAGTGCGTGAAATAGGGGTCGATCAACCACGGGTCGATGCCGACCAGACGCGCGAATTCGAACGCGACATGCTCGTAGGCGGCGAAGTGCCGCGACTTGCGCCGCGTCGCCCAGCCCGCGTGCAAGGGCGGCATGATGGTCTGCTCGATACCCTGAAGGATGGCGGGCACCCCCGCCGACAGGTCGTTGTTGAGCAAGACCGCGCACGGGTCGAAGCCTTCGAGTCCGACGCGGTCGCCCGTGCGCACCAGCGGCTCGAGCGTCAGGCGGCCGCCGGCCGGGAGCTGCAGCGTCGTGGGCGCGGTGATTTCGGGAATCAGTGTGCCGATGCGCACGATCAGCCCGGTCTGGCGCAGGATGTGGGCGAGAACGGCGACGTTTTGCAGGTAGAAGGTATTGCGCGTGTGGTTCTCGGGGATCAGTAACAGGCGTTGCGCGTCGGGACAGATTTTTTCGACGGCGCCCATCGCCGCATGGATCGACAGCGACATGAACGACGGGTTGAGATTATTGAAGCCGCCGGGGAAAAGATTGGTGTCGACGGGCGCGAGCTTGAAGCCCGCGTTGCGGATGTCGACCGAGGTGTAGAACGGCGCGGCCTGCTCCTTCCACTGCTGGCGAAACCAGTGCTCGATCGTCGGCTGGGCGTCGAGCAGGCGTTTTTCGAGTTCCAGCAGCGGGCCGGTGAGGGCGGTCGTGAGATAAGGGACCATAGAATAGGCGGACTCAAGGAATGTTTTTATTTTAGGGCAAGCCCGATGTTTGACATTGTTTTATATCAGCCCGAAATCCCGCCTAATACCGGCAACCTGATCCGCCTCGCGGCCAACACGGGCTGCCGCCTGCATCTGGTCGAACCGCTCGGCTTCGATCTGTCGGACAAGCAAGTCGCACGCGCCGGGCTCGACTACCACGACATGGCCTCAGTGCGCGTCCACGCCGATTGGAGCGCGGTGCAGGACGCGCTGTCGGGCCGACGCTGGTTCGCGCTCACGACCAAGGGTAGCCGCAACTACGCGAGCGTCGAGTTCGGTGCCGGCGACGTGCTGTTGTTCGGTCCCGAGTCGCGGGGCCTGCCGCCCGAGATCCTCGCGCTTTTCGACGCCGAGCGTCGGCTGCGTCTGCCGATGTTGCCCGGCTCGCGCAGCATGAACCTGTCCAACGCCGTCAGCGTGGTGGTGTTCGAAGGGTGGCGGCAGAACGGTTTTCGCGGAGGGTGCTGAATAGTCGGTCTGTCGTTCCAGCTGCCGGGCGCTCGTACGCCGCTCCTCGACCCGCTCGACGGCGAGGCCTAAAGTTTTCGCGCGTAATGACGATATACATATCATGATATGTCGGATGGGGTGCGGCGCTCTCAGCCCGCACGCCGACGGCATGCCGATATCCGGTTCCTCGGCTTTGCCCGCACTCGAAGCAAACCCGCGGCGACCCCGCAGCTCACGCCCAATCATTACCGCCCAGCCATGCGCGTCAATTTGCCTGTAACGAACAATGCCTACGAACTCGGCGAGGGCGACACGCTCGTCTCCAAGACCGATCGCGAGGGAACGATCATCTATGCCAACCCGGCTTTCGTCGAAGCCAGCGGCTACTCCGAGGCGGAGTTGCTCGGCCAGCCGCACAATCTTGTGCGTCACCCGGACATGCCTCCGGAGGCATTCGCTGATCTCTGGTCAAGCCTGCAGCAAGGCCTGCCGTGGACCGGGCTGGTGAAGAACCGCCGCAAGAACGGCGATTTCTATTGGGTCCAGGCCAACGTCACGCCGGTGCGCGAAGACGGCGTCCTGAGCGGTTTCCTGTCGGTGCGCACGAGGCCGACGCGCGAGCAGGTCGCCGAGGCGGAGCGCCTTTATCGGGCGTTGCGCGAAGGTCCGCCGAAGCGCCTGGAAATTCGTCGAGGCGTCGTGTCGCGCGGCGGTCTGGCCGGCAGTCTGCTGGCCTTCCGGCGCATTCCGGTCAATACGCGCATCCTGCTGAGCACCGGCATGGGCGCGGCCTTGATGGTGGTCGGCGGCGTCCTTGGCTGGTACGAGACCAGCGCGCTCGCCCGCGCCGCCGGCGTATCGAGCGTCCTCCCGACCGCCGTTGCGACAGCGTGTGGGGTGGGGGCCCTGCTGACGCTCCTGTTCGGTTACTTCATCTCGCGCACGATCCTGCGGCCGCTCGATCGTGCGCTGGGCGTTGCACGCGCGATTGCGGGCGGCGATCTGTCCCACCGCTTTGAGGTGACGGCGTGGGAGGAAACCGGGCAATTGATGCTCGCGCTGCAGCAGATGACCGCGAATATGGTCGCCGTGCTGGGCGACATCAGCGCGAACGTCGGAAGCATCCGCGTCGCGACCGGAGAGATCGCAACGGGCAACAGCGACCTCGCGGGCCGCACCGAGTCGCAGGCGTCGAGCCTCGAGCAGACCGCGGCGTCGATGGAAGAGCTCACCGGGACGGTCAAGCAGAATGCCGAGCACGCGCGTCACGCGAATCAGCTCGCCGACGCTGCGACCGAGATCGCGGTCAAAGGTGGCGGCGTCGTCAAGGAGGTCGTCGATACCATGGCCTCGATCAAGGCGAGCTCGGCGCGGATTTCCGACATCATCAGCGTCATCGACGGCATCGCTTTCCAAACCAATATCCTCGCTTTGAATGCTGCGGTCGAAGCGGCGCGCGCCGGCGAACAGGGCCGCGGATTCGCGGTCGTTGCGACCGAGGTCAGGCATCTGGCCCAGCGCTCGACGCTCGCGGCGCGTGAAATCAAGGACTTGATCGGTGATTCGGTCGAGAAGGTCGAGCAGGGCGGGAAACTCGTCGACCAGGCGGGCGAAGCGATGGACGACATCGTCACCTCGGTCGAACTGGTTGCCGGAATCGTCGGCGGCATCGCGTCCGCGAGCCAGCAGCAGCACGCCGGCATCGAGCAGGTCAACGAAGCGGTCGGGCATATGGACGAGATCACGCAGCAAAACGCCGCCTTGGTCGAGGAGGCAGCCGCTGCGGCGCAAAGTCTGCACGAGCAGGCCGATCGGCTCGTACAGGCCGTGAGCGTATTCAGCCTGGGCCGCGGGCGAACGAGCCCGCGCGCGGCTACCGTCAAGCGCGCGCCCGCGCAGCGCTTCCCGGCCGCACGTCCGCCGCAGCGACACGGCGCCCAGGCCCGCGCGCTCCGCGCCTAAAACGCCGTCCTTTCAACCCGCCGCGGCGTAACGCGGCGACGGACTCACCTGCGCGCAGCAGTGCGAAGAAGTCCAGGGCTACTTGTTCGGTGGGCTCGCCGGCGTCGGAACCCGGGCAGCAGCTGCGGGCGCGGCGCTTAGCCTGCCCGCCGCTTTGCCCGCACTTCGACCCGATCCTAGAATTCCGACCTGATCTCGCGGTTGAGCAGGGAATCGACGGCTTCGCTCGCGGGCAGGCCATCGAACAGGATGCGGCAGACCATGCGCGCGATCGGCATGTCGACGCCGCGCTCGGTCGCGATCGCGGCGACTTCGCGAGCCGTCGTGACGCCTTCGGCGACATGGCCCAGCGCGTTGAGTATGAGATCGAGCGGCTGACCTGCGGCGAGCCGCAAGCCGACCTGGCGATTGCGCGAGAGGTCGCCCGTGGTCGTGAGAATCAGGTCGCCGAGGCCGGACAAACCCATGAAGGTCTCGAAGCGGCCGCCGAACTCGACGCCGAGCCGGGTCATCTCGGCGAGTCCGCGCGTGATCAAGGCCGCGCGCGCGTTGTGGCCGAAGTTCAGACCGTCGCAGATGCCCGCGGCGATCGCCATGACGTTTTTAAGCGCGCCGCCGATCTCGACGCCGACCACGTCGTCATGGGCATAAAGGCGCAGGCGGTTGCCCGACAGCGCCTCGGCAAGTCGCCGCGCCAGCGCAGTGTCGGTCGACGCCAGGGTCAGCGCCGTGGGGTAGCCGTGCGCGACCTCCTGGGCGAAGCTCGGGCCCGACAGCACGCCGGTTCCGGTGCGCGCGGGCAGCAGCTCGGCGACGAGCTGATGCGGCAGCTTGCGGCTGCCCGGTTCGAAGCCCTTGCAGACCCACAGGACCGGCGGCAGCGCGGGCCGCGCGGCCAGGGCCGCGAGCGTGGGGCGCAGGCCGCTGCTCGGGACGGCAATGACGACGAGTTCGGCGTTCTCCAACGCGAGGTCGAAGTCGCCGCTGAACGCGAGCGCCGGCGGGAGCGGGCAGTCGGGAAGATAGTGGCTGTTGACGCGGCTTGCGCGCATCGCGTCGAGGTCGCGGGCATTGCGGCCCCACAGCGTGACGGCGTGCTGCGATGCCCAACTCGCCGCGAGCGCCGTGCCCCACGCGCCGGCACCGAGTACGGTGAGCTTCATCGTCCCCAGACCTCGTGAACCGGCATCCAGCCGGCCATGCCGTCGGCGTGTTTGACCGGCAGCCAGCCGTAGGCGTCGGCTTCGCCGGTCACGGCGAGCAGCACGCCGCGCGCCACGCGAAACGCTACCTCGGCGTCGGGCCGCGGCTGCGACCGGACGAGGCTCATCTCGGCCTTGACGACGACGTTTTTGCCGCCGTCGAGCGCGGTCTTCTCGATCCACGCGAGGCGCCCGGTGTGGTCGCGTACCTTGGCCCACTTCTCGGTGTCGACGACGACTTCCAGCGGCAGGCCGCTGCCTGCGACCGCGACTTTGCCCGCCGTGGCGGAGGGCGCGTCATACAGCAGGGCCGGCCGGCTGGTCGTGCGATAGTCGAGGGCCGTGGCGACGTGGCCGTTGAGCAGCAGCAGGCTGCCCACGAACAGGGGGACGGGACGCGGTACTCGCAAGCTCGACGACCGTCTTAATGCGTTTGTGCCGCGCCTGCTTGTTGCTGCTGCGCCTGCTGTTGCTGCATGAATAAAGCTTCGAAATTGACGGGATTCAGGAGCAGCGGCGGGAAACCGGCGCGGATCACCACGTCGGATATGGTTTCCCTGAGGTAGGGGAAGACGATATTCGGGCAGCCGATGCCGAGGACCATCGGCAACTGGTCCTGGGGCACGTTTTGGATGCGGAAGATGCCGGCCTGCGTGCATTCGACGAGGAACATCGTTTTGTCGCCGACCTTGGCCGTGACCGTGACCGTGATGCCGCAGTGATACATGTCTTCGTTGAGCGCGCGGCTTTCGGTCGACATGTTGACCTCCATCTGCGGCGTCTCGCGCTCGAGGTAGACCGCGGGGGCATTGGGCACTTCCACCGAGAGGTCCTTGACGTAGAGTTTCTCGATGTTGAATACGGGCTGCTGCTGCGCGTCGGTCATGTTCTCCCCCTGAATAAGAAAACCGGAGCCGCGGGCTCCGGAAGCGGCCTATTTTAACGCGCTATTGAATTCCCTGCGCCGCGAGCCAGCGTTTTAGCGCGTGCGCATCCATCGCCCCCGAGGTGCGGGCGGCCTCGGCGCCGTGGCGGAACAGGATCAGACTCGGGATGCCTTTGATGTGGTGGCGCATCGAGACCTGCGGTTGGGCCTCGGTGTCGACCTTCGCAAAACGCACGCGCGTCGCCATCTCGGCCGCGACCTGTTGAAACACCGGGGCCATCATTTTGCAGGGGCCGCACCAGTCGGCCCAGAAGTCGACGAGTACCGGCAGGCCAGCGCGGGCAATGAAGCGGTCGAAACTCTCGGCCGTGAGGTCGAGCGGCTTGCCGGGCAGAAGCGGGGTGCCGCACTTGCCGCACCTGGGTGACTCGGCGAGGCGCTCATCGGGCACGCGATTGACGGCGAGGCAGTGGGGGCAGGCGAGTTCCATGGCGGCGTCCTTGAGCGTATGGTCTTCTCAAGGTGGGGCAGGGCGGCCGAAAATTCAAGCCGCCGCTGCAATCAGTCGCGCGCGAGAAGCGGCAGCAGCTCGCCGGCAGCGTCGAGCGCCGAGGTGTCGTCGAAGCCGCCGACGTGGGTGTCGCCGATGAACACCTGGGGCACCGTGCGGCGCCCGCCCGAGCGCTCGATCATCTCGTCCATGCGGGCGGGCTCGAGGTCGACGCGGATCTTTTCGATTTCCGCGACGCCGCGGCTCTTCAGCAGGCGCTCGGCGGCGACGCAATACGGGCACACCGCGGTGCAGTACATCACGACTTTAGCCATAAAGACTCCTTATTTCTGGGTGACTGGGAGGTTGGCGCGTTCCCACGCGAGGATGCCGCCGGCCTGGTTGTAAACGGATTCGAAGCCAGCCTTTTTCAGGATACGGCAGGCGTGCGCCGAGCGATTGCCGCTGCGGCAGGTCACGAGGATGGGCTTGTTCTTGTGCTTGTCGAGTTCGCTGAGGCGACTTTGCAGCTGTCCGAGCGGAATGTGCTTGGCCTTCGGGATATGGCCGGCGGCGTACTCCTTGTCTTCGCGTACGTCGAGCACGAGCGCGTCGTCATTGAAGAGTCGCGTCGCCTTGAGCGTGTCGGCCTGCTCGACGCCGGACAGTGCGCTGCCGACGAAGGACCAGGCGAGCATCGCGCCCGACACCAGCGCAAGCGCGACGAGCATCCAGTTGTCCTGCAGAAATTGCATGTCCATAAGTTCTCCCTACAGGCCGCAGCCGGATTTGACGCCGGCCTTCTTGAGCATGATATCCATCGGGCAGAAGCGGGTGATGCCCGACTGGAACAGGTTGAAGCCGACAAAGGCGGTGAACCACAGCCACGACAGCTGTGTCATGTCGACGCTGCCCGCGGCGTGGGCCAATGCCAGCGAGAGCATGATAAAGAAACCCGCGATGATGCGGACCAAGCGTTCAACGGTCATGGTGAGACTCCTAGGGCAAATGTTTGCGGTAATTCGCGGCGTAATACAGGACCGGAATGATACCCAGCGTCAGCAAGGTGGAGACGAAGATGCCGAAAATCAAGGACACGGCGAGGCCCGAGAAGATCGGATCGTCGAGAATGAAGAACGCGCCGAGCATCGCGGCGAGTCCGGTCAGCACGATCGGCTTGGCGCGAGTGGCCCCCGCCTGGATCACGGCTTCCTGAAACGGCACGCCGGCGGCGGCCTGCTCGTTGATGAAATCGACGAGCAGGATCGAATTGCGCACGATGATGCCGGCGAGCGCGATCATGCCGATCATCGATGTCGCCGTGAATTGGGCGCCGAGCAGCGCGTGGCCCGGCATCACGCCGATGATCGTCAGCGGAATCGGCGCCATGATGATGAGCGGCGTGAGGTAGCTCTTGAATTGCGCGACGACCAGCAGATAGATCAGGAGCAGGCCGACCGCGTAGGCGATTCCCATGTCGCGGAAGGTCTCGTAAGTCACCTGCCATTCGCCGTCCCATTTGAGACTGAAGCCGGCGTAGGGATCGGCCGGTTGGGTGATGAAGGTTTCGGCCAGCGTGCCGCCCTGTTCGAGCGTCTTGCCGACGAGCGCGTCGCGCATCCCGAATAGGCCGTAGAGCGGCGAGTCGGTCTTGCCGCCGGTGTCGCCGAAGACGAAGACGACCGGCAGAAGATCCTTGTGATAAATGGTCTTCTCGCGCGCGCTCGGCAGCACCTCGACGAGTTCCGATAGCGGAACGAGGCTGCCGTTCGCGCCGCGCACGGTCAGCTTCAGCAACTCGTCGATTTCGCTCTGGCGCTCGGGCGGCAGCGTAATGCGCACCGGGATCTCGTACTTGGCGCCGCTGCCGTGGATGGGCGTGACGTTCTCGCCCGACAGCCCCATCCGCATCGCCGCGACGACGTCCTTCTGCGCGACGCCGGCCAACGCCGCCTTGTTCTGCAAGACGCGTAGCACCAGACGCTGGGCGTCGTCCTCGACGGTGTCGTCGATCGCGACGATGCCCTCGGTTTTCTCGAACACGCCGCGCACCTGCTTGGCGACCGCGATTTGCGCCTCGTAATCCGGGCCGTAGATTTCGGCGACGATCGGTGACATCACGG
>CBJMYK010000018.1:0-12551 GCA_966433795.1 uncultured Thiobacillus sp.
GGCCGCACCATGAGCGCGTAACCCCCGGTCAGCAGCAGGATGCTGATGTTCTCGTTGAAATTCTGCTGAGCGATCGAGTGGCCCGCGCCCATCAACAGGTGGCCGCGATGCTGTAGGAGCGCGTTCATCGGCACCACGAAGTAGCCGGCGAGGACGCCTGCCAGCGTAAGCAGCAGCACCGCCGGAATCAGGCTTTCCACCCAGATCAGGGCGATCGGCACGAAACCGAGGATGATCCCGGCCGGCAACACGCTTACCGCACGCTGCAGGCGCACGAATTTGCCCGCGAGCACCGCGCCGATGGCGATTCCGAACGCGCTCGCCGCGGTCAGTTGAGTCGCCTGGTCGAGCCCGTATTTCAAGTTGAGCGCCGCCCACGCGATGATGAGCAGGCGCAGGGTGGCGCCCACGCCCCAGAAAAGCGTCGTGACTGCCAGCGAAACCTGGCCAAGCGGGTCGCGCCACAGCAGTCTGAAGCTGTGCCAAAAGTCATGAAAGATGAATAACGGGGACTTGCTCGGGAGCGTGTGGTCGATCGGCAGGCGCGGGATGAAAAGATTGATGGCCGCCGCAGCGAAGTAGAGGCAAGTGATGACGACGATGGCAAACTTCGGCGCGATCAGTTGATCATCCAGTCCGAAGCTCGAGAGGATGCTGCGAGCCAGGTCGGGATTGATGAGCGCACCGCCGATGATGGCGCCGAGCACGATCGCAGCGACGGTCGTGCCTTCCATCCAACTGTTCGCGACGACGAGTTTCTCGGGCGGGAGCAACTCCGTCAGGATGCCGTATTTGGCCGGCGAATACATGGCCGCGCCGATGCCGACCAGCGCGTAGGCAAGCAGGGGGTGCAGACCGGCCAGCATGATCAGGCAGCCCGCGAACTTCACCGTGTTCGCGATCAGCATGACGCGGCCTTTGGGCAGCGCGTCGGCGAAGGGGCCGACCAGCGGCGCTAACACGATGTAGGCGATGACGAAAACGGTCTGCAACAGCGGCGAGTGCCACTCCGGCGCCGAAAAAAACGTCAGAAGACCGATCGCCGCGAACAGCAACGCGTTGTCGGCCAATGCGGACAGGAACTGCGCCAGCAGGATGGTATAAAAAGCGCGGTTCAAATCAAGGAATCGGGATCAGCCGCGGCGCCGTACGTCGGGTGCGCACCCGTCGCCACGCGAAAGCCCTGCGATTACAACGGTTTGACAAGGGGGTTGTTTCAACACGGGCTGGTTTGTGTTTGAATAAAAAACTTTTCTGACCGATGGGCGGGGATTAATGGCCGACCGCAGACTCCAAGTATTCTACACCGTCGCCAAGCAGCTCAGTTTTACCAAGGCGGCGGACATCCTCTACATGACGCAGCCCGCCGTGACCTTTCAGGTCAAGCAGCTGGAAGAACACTTCAATACCCGCCTCTTCGAACGCAGCCACGGCAAGATATCGCTGACGCCTGCAGGGGACCTCGTGCTCGGCTACGCCGAGCGGATTCTTGCCCTGACTGGCGAAATGGAAGCGCGGGTAGGTGAACTGACGGGCCAGGTGACCGGCCCGCTCATGATCGGCGCGTCGACAACGATCGCCGAGTACCAGTTGCCGCGAATTCTCGGTGAATTCAAGGAGCGTTTTCCGCAGGTGCAGGCGCGGCTCACCGTCGCCAACTCGGAAACCGTCGCGGCCAAGGTGGCGGACCATTCGCTCGACGTCGGTCTCATCGAGGCGCCTTCCCATAACCCGAATCTGACGACCGTGGCCTGCTGCGAGGACGAACTCGTGATGATCTGCGCGCCGACGCACGGGTTGGCAACGCGTTCGAACGTGACGGCACGCGAGATCGCGGACCAGCGCTACGTGTCGCGCGAGCACGGCTCGGGCACGCGCGAAGTCGTAGACGATTTTTTCAAGGACAACGGCGTCAATCCGGACGACCTGCACATCGAAATGGAACTCGGCAGCCGCGAGGCCATCAAGGGCGCGGTCGAGGCCGGCCTCGGCGTCGCGATCATGTCGGCGTCCACCGTGACGAAGGAAATACAGCTCGGGACGCTGGTCGCTGTTCCCCTGAATCCGAGACTGACGCGTGAGTTGTCGATGGTCTACGCGCCGGAGAAATTTCGAAGCAAGCTGCTCGACGCCTTCATCAGCTTCGTCGAAAACAAGTTCCAGCAATGCAACATCGACGTTGCTCCGATGAGGCGGCCGTTCAAGGGGCGGGCGCGCTGATGCCCAACGGCAAGCGCCTGATCTCGCTGTTCCGGTCGTTGTCGGAGCCGCGGCAACAGGCCTTGCTCGACTACGCAGAATTTCTGGCAGCCAAGGAGGGCGCCGATCTCGCTGAGGCGCCGCCGGCCGAGCCCTTGCCGATTCCGCGGCCGGAGCAGGAAAACGTGGTCAAGGCAATCCAGCGCCTCATGCAGACCTACCCCATGCTCGATCGTAAGCGCATCTTCCACGAGGCGTCGGGGCAGATGACGCGCCATCTCGTGCATGGGGTCGCGGCGGCCGAGGCGATCGACGAACTCGAACGGATTTTCGCCCGTCAGTATCAGCAGCATGTCGAGGCGCTCAAAAAGGGCCTCGAGGCCTTCTGATTCCGCCCGCCGCTCACTCGGCCAGGCTTTTGCCGCATTGCCAGCAACTCAGGAAATTCCCCGGATTGATCTCGCCACAGTGCGCGCAGGTTTTCTCGGCGCGCGGCGGGGCGTCGTGCAAAGCGGCGAGCGCCTCGCGCGCGCGTCCCGCCTGACTGTCGTCATCGACCCAAAGTTCGGGCTGGGCCTGCGTGAAAGGCAGCTCGCCCAGAGCGCCGGCGGCGTTGGCGTTGAGGATGTGGGTGACGATACCGAGGCTCGACAAGGTGTCGGCCGCGAGTTGCGCGTCGAGCAGCGTGGAGGCGACGTGTATGCGTTTCATCGAGTTTCCCGTCCGGTCGCTGCGAAGCCGATATGCCTGTCGCCGGGAACCGGTCGAACGAGGGCGGCTAGACTTTGCGCCGCACCCGCACGATGAGGTCGATACCCTCGGTCACCATGCCCGGCGGGAGCGGCGGCAGGCCCGATATCTGGATATGTTCGGCGTCGATGTCGGAGAGCTTGCCGCTGTCGACTTCGTAGAGATGGTGGTGAGGGGTGGTGTTGGGATCGAAAAACACCTTGCTGGGATCGACGATCACCTCGCGCACCAGGCCTTTCTCGAGAAACAGCTTGAGCGTGTTGTAGACCGTTGCCTTGGACGTTTCGGAGTGCCGCGTGTTGACGATCGCCATGACCTGGTCGGCTGAAAGGTGCTCGTGGCGCGAAAACAGCGCATGCGCGATCTCGATCCGCTGGTGGGTCGGATTGATGTCGTGGCTGCGCAAAAGCCCGGCCATGTTGTCGCGCGTGTAATGCATGCGCCTTATGATAATCGGCAATCTGGACTTTGTCTAATTCCCGGAATGGGTTTGAGCGGGGTCACGAAACCCGCCAGCGGGCGCCGATTCAAGGCAAAACAGGTACAATCCGAGTCGACCGTTTCGATCAGCCTTCCAAAAGCAGAATCCCCGTGCTTACGCTCACCCGCCTCGACAGCGCCCAGCCTGACTTTCAGGCGCGCCTCGCCCGCCTGCTGCAATTCGACGACGCGACCGATGCCTCGATCGAACACGCCGTCGCAGCGATCCTGCACGACGTCAAGGTCCGGGGAGATGCGGCGGTGCTCGAATACACCGAGCGTTTCGACCGCCTGCCTGCGGCCTCGCTTGCGAGCCTCGAGCTCAGCGCTACCCAGCTTCAGGCCGCCCTGGCAGATCTGCCGGAAGACACGCGCGCGGCGCTCGAGGCCGCCGCCGAGCGGGTCCGCCGCTACCACGAAAAGCAGGTGCAGGGTTCGTGGACCTATACCGAAGACGATGGCACCGTGCTGGGTCAGAAGGTGACGCCGCTCGACCGCGTCGGACTCTACGTGCCCGGAGGCAAGGCGGCGTATCCGTCGTCGGTCTTGATGAACGCGATTCCGGCCAAGGTCGCCGGCGTCGGCGAACTGGTGATGGTCGTACCGACACCGGGCGGCGAGCGGAACGCGCTGGTGCTGGCGGCGGCGGCGATCGCAGGCGTCGACCGCGTGTTCACGATCGGCGGCGCGCAAGCCGTGGCCGCCTTGGCCTATGGCACTGAAACGGTGCCGCAGGTCGACAAGATCGTGGGACCCGGGAATGCCTATGTCGCCGCGGCGAAGCGTCGCGTGTTCGGCACGGTCGGCATCGACATGATCGCCGGCCCCTCGGAAATCCTCGTGATCGCCGACGGCAGCGCGCCGCCGGAATGGGTCGCGATGGACCTCTTCTCGCAGGCCGAACACGACGAACTCGCGCAGTCGATCCTCCTGTCACCCGACCCCGACTATCTCGACGCGGTCGCCGCCGCGATCGACAAACTGATCGTCGACATGCCGCGCAGCGCAGTGATCCGGACCTCTCTGACCAACCGCGGGGCTCTGATCAGGACGCTCGATCTCGACGACGCGGCGGCGATCGCCAACGCGATCGCGCCGGAACACCTCGAGTTGTCGGTGAGCGACCCCGATGCCCTGCTACCCAAGCTGCGCCATGCCGGCGCGATCTTCATGGGCACGAACACCTGCGAAGCGCTGGGCGACTACTGCGCCGGCCCTAATCACGTGCTGCCGACCTCGCGCACTGCGCGCTTCTCGTCGCCGCTCGGCGTCTACGACTTTCAGAAGCACACGAGCCTGATCCACGTGTCCGAGGCGGGTGCGCAGACGCTCGGGCGCATCGCCGCCACGCTCGCCTACGGCGAGGGCCTGCAGGCGCATGCACGTTCCGCCGAATACCGCCTGACCCATAAATGAGCAGTATGCCGACGAGCAGGTACTGGAGCGCCGTGGTCGGCGCGCTGACGCCGTACGTGCCCGGGGAGCAGCCAAAAATGGCGAATCTGGTGAAGCTCAACACCAACGAGAATCCCTACGGCCCGAGCCCGAAAGTCCTCGACGCATTGCGGGCCGAAGTCGCGGACACGCTGCGGCTCTATCCCGACCCGAACTCGGATCGCTTGCGCGCTGCGATCGCCCGGTATCATGCGGTTTCGCCCGAGCAGGTTTTCGTCGGCAATGGGTCCGACGAGGTATTGGCCCACGCGTTTCTGGCGCTCCTGAAGCACGAGCGGCCGGTCTTGTTTCCTGACATCTCCTATAGTTTCTATCCGGTGTACTGCGGCCTCTACGAGATCGCTCACCGAGCCATCCCGCTCGACGACGCGTTCGAGATCCGGGTCGACGACTACCTGACGCCTAACGGCGGCGTGATTTTCCCTAACCCGAACGCGCCGACCGGGCGCCTGCTGGCCTTGGATGAAATCGAGCGCTTGCTCGCGGCAAATCGTGATTCGGTGGTCGTGATCGACGAGGCGTACATCGACTTCGGTGGCGACTCCGCGGTGCCCTTGGTAACACGCCATCCGCAATTGCTCGTGACGCGCACGCTTTCGAAGTCGCACGCGCTCGCCGGCTTGCGCGTCGGTTACGCGATCGGTCAGCCGCCTCTGATCGAAGCGCTCAACCGCGTGAAAGACAGTTTCAATTCCTATCCGCTCGATCGCTTCGCCCAGGCCGGAGCGCTCGCGTCGATCGAGGACCGGGCCTATTTCGAATCCATCTGCGCGAAGGTCGTCGCGACGCGCACCCGGCTCGTGAGCGCGATGGAGAGTCTCGGCTTCTCGGTGTTGCCGTCCGCCGCCAACTTCATCTTCGCGCGCCATCCCCGGCATGACGGCGCTGCGCTCGCCGCAAGCCTGCGCGAGCGCAGCATCATCGTCCGCCATTTCAAGAGCCCCGCGCGCATCGCTCCGTTCTTGCGCATCACGGTCGGCACCGACGCGCAGTGCGACGCGCTGATCGACGCCTTGAAAGCGCTGTGCTGAAAACGATAGCGGCCTGCTAGAATCCTTTTTACTGTCCGAAAACCGACGCCATGCGCACCGCCCGAGTCAGCCGCAACACCCTCGAAACCCAGATTACCGTCAGCCTCAATCTCGACGGCTCGGGGGTGTCCAGGCTCGCGACCGGAGTCCCGTTTCTGGATCATATGCTCGACCAGATCGCGCGCCACGGGCTGATCGACCTCGAGATCGACGCGCACGGCGACCTGCACATCGATGCGCACCATACGGTCGAAGACACGGGGATCACGCTGGGGCAGGCGTTCGCCCAGGCGCTCGCGGACAAAAAGGGCATCCGCCGCTACGGCCACGCCTATGTGCCGCTCGACGAGGCCCTGTCGCGCGTGGTGATCGACCTCTCGGGGCGTCCCGGTTTGGAGTACCACGTCGATTACACGCGGGCGCGTATCGGCGACTTCGACGTCGACCTGTTCCTCGAATTCTTTCGCGGCTTCGTCAACCACGCGGGCGTCACGCTGCACGTCGACAACCTTCGCGGCATCAACGCGCACCATCAAGCCGAAACGATCTTCAAGGCTTTCGGTCGCGCGCTGCGCATGGCGGTCGAAGCGGACGCGCGGATGGGCGACATGACCCCTTCGACGAAAGGTGCCCTGTGACGGTCGCACGGTTGGTCCGATGCGGCGCCGGCGCTCGACGCCCATCGTCGCCGATGGGAGCCGCGACGTGAGCGTCGACATCGCTGTCGTCGACTACGGTATGGGGAACCTGCGCTCGGTATCCAAGGCGATCGAGCACGTCGCGCCGTCGGCCAAGGTGGTGGTCACCTCCAGTCCGGACGTGATCGCCGAAGCAGGGCGCGTCGTGTTTCCCGGACAGGGGGCCGCCCGGGACTGCATGCGTGAGATCGACGCGCGCGGCTTGCGTGAGGTGATTGCCGAGTCCGCGCGCAGCAAGCCCTTTCTCGGCATCTGCATGGGCATGCAGGTGCTGTTCGAGCATAGCGAGGAAGGTGATACCGCTTGCCTCGGGCTCTTGCCGGGCACTGTGCAGCGTTTTCCCCACGAAGCGATGCACGACGACCAGGGAAACAAGCTCAAAGTCCCGCATATGGGCTGGAACAACGTCCACCAGGGAATGCCCCACCCCCTGTGGTCGGGAATCGAGGAGGGCGAACGCTTCTACTTCGTCCACAGCTATTTCGTGCAGCCGACGACACCCGATTTGATCGCCGGCTTCTCGCACTATCCCTTTCCGTTCACCTGCGCCGTCGCATCCGGCAATATCTTTGCCGTCCAGTTCCACCCGGAAAAGAGCCAGAACGCCGGCTTGACGCTGCTCGGCAACTTCGTGACCTGGGAGCCGGGCGCGCATGCTTCCGCCTGCGACATGTCGGGTGCAAGCTGCGCCTGATCTTCTTACCTTCTGTTCGACCTGTTGACCAGCCATGTTAATTATTCCCGCAATCGACCTCAAAGACGGACAGTGCGTGCGCCTTGAACAGGGCGAGATGGACAAGGCGACCGTATTTTCGGAAGACCCGGCCGCGATGGCGCGGCGTTGGAAGGAGCAGGGCGCCCGCCGCCTGCACCTGGTCGACCTCAACGGCGCCTTCGCCGGCAAGCCCGTCAACGACGCCGCCATCCAGTCCATCGTCGAGGCCGTGGGCGACGAGATGCCGGTGCAACTCGGAGGCGGAATCCGCGACCTCGCCACGATCGAGCGCTACCTTGACGACGGCGTGCGCTACGTCATCATCGGCACCGCCGCCGTGAAGAACCCCGGCTTCCTGCACGAGGCCTGCGACGCCTTTCCGGGTCACGTGATGGTCGGGCTGGACGCCAAGGACGGCAAGGTCGCGGTCGAGGGCTGGTCCAAGCTCACCGGACACGATGTCATCGACCTCGCCAAGCGCTTCGAGGGCTACGGCGTCGAGGCCGTCATCTACACCGACATCGGCCGCGACGGCATGCTCACGGGCGTCAACATCGACGCGACCCAGCGGCTTGCGCAGGCGCTGTCGATACCGGTTATCGCGAGCGGCGGGGTCACGAACCTCGACGACGTGCGTGGCCTGTCTAGGGTCGCCAAGGACGGCATCATCGGCGCGATCACCGGGCGCGCCATCTACCAGGGCACCCTCGATTTCGCCGAGGCCCAGAAGCTCGCCGACGAGTTGGCCGGGGGCGTGTTCGGCGTCTGATTCCATGCTCGCAAAGCGCATCATTCCCTGCCTCGATGTCACCAATGGCCGTGTCGTCAAGGGCGTCAATTTCGTCGAGTTGAAGGACGCCGGCGATCCCGTGGAAATTGCCCGCCGTTACAACGAGGCGGGGGCCGACGAGCTGACCTTTCTCGACATCACCGCATCGAGCGACAACCGCGATCTGATTCTGCATATCATCGAAGCTGTCGCGTCCCAGGTGTTCATTCCGCTGACGGTCGGCGGGGGTGTTCGCGCGGTCGCCGACGTGCAGCGACTGCTCAATGCCGGTGCCGACAAGGTCAGCATCAACACCTCGGCAGTCACCAATCCTGATCTCGTCAAAGCCGCGGCCGACCGTTATGGCAGCCAGTGCATCGTGGTGGCGATCGACGCCAAGCGCGTGGGGGATCACTGGGAAGTCTTTACCCACGGCGGGCGCACGGCGACCGGCCTCGACGCAATCGAGTGGGCGAAGAAAATGGAAAGCCTCGGTGCGGGGGAGCTGCTGCTGACCTCGATGGACCGCGACGGCACCAAGACAGGCTTCGACCTCGAGTTGACGCGCGCGATTTCGGGCGCCGTGGATATTCCGATCATCGCCAGCGGTGGCGTCGGCACCCTGCAGCACTTGGTCGACGGCGTGCGCGAAGGACGTGCGGACGCGGTGCTCGCTGCCAGCATTTTTCATTTCGGCGAATACCGGGTCGACGAGGCCAAAGCCTACATGAAGCGCCACGGAATCGAGGTGCGCCTGTGAGCGCCTGGGTCGACGCGGTGAAATGGGACGCCCAGGGTCTCGTCCCGGCGATCGCCCAGGATGCGGCCAGCGGGGAAATCCTCATGGTGGCGTGGATGAACCGCGAGGCGCTCGAGGAAACGGCGCGCACCCGCCGCGGCGTCTATTTTTCCCGCTCCCGCAACAAGCTCTGGCGCAAGGGTGAGGAATCCGGCCACGTCCAGAACGTGAGCGAAATTCGGCTCGACTGCGATAACGACGTCATACTGCTAAAGATCGAACAACTGGGAGATATCGCCTGTCATACAGGACGGCGTTCCTGCTTTTTCCAGACACTCACGATCGATGAGCAGGGTCGCGCCGATTGGGTCGTGACCGCACCGGTGCTGAAGAATCCCGACGAGATCTACCGCAAATGAGCGATATCCTAGACCGCCTCGCGCAAACGCTCGAGGCGCGCAAAGGGGCCTCCCCCGCCAGTTCCTACGTCGCCGGGCTTTACGCCAAGGGTACCGACGCGATCCTCAAGAAGATCGGCGAAGAGGCGACCGAAACGGTGATGGCCGCCAAGGACGACCAGGCGGAAAAGATCATCTACGAGGTCGCGGATTTGTGGTTCCATACGCTCGTGCTGCTCGCGCACAAGGGTCTCAAGCCGGCGGACGTGCTCAGCGAGCTGGCGCGCCGCGAGGGACTTTCGGGGCTGACGGAAAAAGCGAACCGGCAAGGCGAATCGACATGAGTGACTGCGTTTTCTGCAAGATCGTCGCCGGCGAGCTGCCGGCCAGCAAAGTCTACGAAGACGATGAACTGCTGGCCTTCCACGATATTCATCCGTTCGCGCGCGTGCACCTTCTGATCATTCCCAAGCTGCACATCGCGTCCTTGACGGACTGTACGACGCAGCACGCGGGCCTGCTCGGCAAGATGCTGCTGCTGGCGCCGCGCCTGGCGAAAGAGGCCGGACTCGACGCCGGGTTCAAGACCCTCATCAACACCGGTCGCGGAGGCGGCCAGGAAGTATTCCACATTCACGTACACGTGTTTGGTGGCGGCGATCCCGCCAAGCGCGCTTAAGCAAAGGAGATATCGCATGGGCAGCTTCAGTATCTGGCATTGGCTGATCGTTCTAGTCGTCGTGTTGCTGATTTTCGGTACCAAGAAACTGCGCAACATCGGCAGCGACCTGGGCGGCGCGGTCAAGGGTTTCAAGGAAGGCATGAAGGACGACGCACCCAAGATCGCCGAAGGCGACAAGGGCGGTCACACCATCGACGCCGAAGTCAAGGACAAGCAGAAGAGCTAGGGGCCTGCGCGGGCGGGTTTACGGCTTCGCGAAAGCCCGCCCCGGCATCTGAACCATGTTCGACATCGGTTTTACCGAACTCATCGTCATCGGCGTCGTCGCGCTCGTCGTCATCGGACCCGAGCGGCTGCCCAAGGTCGCGCGCGCGGCCGGGCATCTGTACGGCCGCGCGCAACGGTATGTTTCGACCGTGCGCTCCGACATCAGCCGCGAAATGCAACTCGACGAAATGCGTCGCGTCGGGCAGGACTTCAAGCAATCGGTCGAGTCGGCTGCCTCGGGATTCGAGCAGCAAGCGACGGTGGTCGACGACTATCTGCGCAGCGAGGTCGACACGCTCAATAAGAGCGTGCACGCCGCGCCGGACAAGGTCACGCTGATTGAGACGCCGAGCGCGCAACCCGCCGACGAAAAGCGGGATACATTGCAGCAAAGCCTGCCGCTGGACGAACCCGATCAAAACAGAGCTGCAATAGGCGGCTCGACCTCAACCGACGGCAAAGCCGCATGAAAGCCCAGGAAGAGACGTTCATTTCGCATCTGATCGAGATGCGCGATCGCCTGTTGCGCGCAATCATTGCAATCGTCCTCGTGTTCATCGCGCTTTTCCCTTGGGCTCAGGACCTCTACGCCTTGCTGGCCCAGCCGCTTCTGGCGGCGCTGCCCAAAGGTGGCCAGATGATCGCCACCGAGGTGACGACCCCGTTCTTCGTGCCCATCAAGGTCACGCTCATGACGGCCTTCCTGTTGGCGATGCCCTGGGTGTTCTACCAGATCTGGGCGTTTGTCGCCCCCGGGCTGTATCAACACGAAAAGCGCCTCGGCGTGCCGCTCGTGATCGCGAGCGTGCTCCTGTTCCTGCTCGGAATGGCATTCGCGTATTTCCTCGTGTTTCCCGTGGTGTTCGGTTTCATTGTCGGGGTCGCGCCCGCCGGCGTCGCCGTGATGACCGATATCGGCAAATACCTCGACTTCGTCCTCACGCTGTTCATGGCTTTTGGCATCACCTTCGAAGTACCGGTGGCGGTCGTGCTGCTCGTCAAGATGGGCATGGTATCGGTCGCGAAACTGCGAGAGATCCGCCCCTACGTCATCGTCGGCGCTTTCGTCATCGGCGCGATCTTCACGCCGCCTGACGTCATTTCCCAGTTCATGCTGGCCGTGCCGGTCTGGGTCCTGTACGAATTGGGGATTCTCGTCGCGGCGCTGATCACGAAGCCGCAACCGCAACCCGCCGCCGACTACACCCCGATGTCGGAAGCGGCCCTCGACGAGGAACTCGACCGCATTGAAAGCGAAGCCGCCGAGAAGAAATAACGCACCTTAAGGGTGCGCGCCTTCTAAGGACTGCCCTTTGTTGGGGCACGGAGACGCAGACCCCTGCGGCCGGGGCCCTCAATATCCGCTCCCGCTGCGGGAATGCTGCTTGCTTGTATCGCCCGGCGTCTAACAGGGGGAAGCATGGAAGCGTTGCAATCTGGCAGTGATGTGTTGTTCGTTTTGCTCGGCGGAATCATGGTGCTTGCCATGCACGCAGGGTTCGCCTTTCTCGAACTCGGCACCGTGCGCAAGAAGAACCAGGTCAACGCCCTGGTCAAGATCCTGACCGACTTCTCCGTCTCGACCATCGCCTATTTCTTCATTGGTTACGGCATCGCCTACGGCGTGAATTTTTTTTCCGACGCCGCGACCCTGTCGGCGGCAAACGGTTACGCGCTCGTCAAATTTTTCTTTCTTCTGACGTTCGCGGCCGCGATCCCCGCGATCGTGTCCGGCGGCATCGCCGAGCGCGCGCGTTTCAATCCGCAGCTTGCAGCGACGTTTGTGCTCGTTGGCTTCGTTTATCCGTTTTTTGAAGGCATGGTCTGGAACGGAAACTATGGCGTCCAGGACTGGCTCGCCGCCAACACGGGCGCCAAGTTTCACGACTTTGCGGGCTCCGTGGTGGTGCATGCGGTGGGAGGCTGGATCGCGTTGCCCGCAGTATTGCTGCTCGGCGCACGAAGCGGGCGATACAAGCGCGACGGCATCATGTCGGCGCATCCGCCGTCCAACATTCCGTTTCTCGCGCTGGGCGCCTGGATTCTGACGGTCGGATGGTTCGGCTTCAACGTGATGTCGGCACAACTCATCGCCGCGGTGTCGGGATTGGTCGCGGTCAATTCGCTGATGGCGATGGTGGGAGGAACTCTCGCGGCGCTGATAGCCGGGCGCAACGATCCCGGCTTCATTCATAACGGCCCCCTCGCAGGCCTGGTCGCCGTGTGCGCGGGCTCGGATCTCATGCATCCGCTCGGGGCGCTCGCCACCGGTGCGATCGCGGGGGCGCTCTTCGTGGCCATGTTCACCGTGACCCAGAACCGCTGGAAAATCGACGACGTCCTCGGCGTATGGCCGCTTCATGGCCTC
>CBJMYK010000019.1:0-12496 GCA_966433795.1 uncultured Thiobacillus sp.
CGTCGAGGTCGACCGTGCGGCCGACGATGCGGCCCGGCATTTGCCGCACGAATTCCTGGCGGCAACACATGAAGCCGAAATAGGGGCCGCCCGAGGCCATCGGCGCGCCGAGCGGCTGGCCTTCTCCGACCGCGATGTCGGCGCCTTTCGTTCCCCAGCGGCCGGGGGCTTCCAGCACCGCGAGCGTCGTCGGGTTGACGATCGCGATCGCGAGTCCGCCGTTGGCGTGCGCCCAGTCGGACATCGCGTGCACGTCTTCGAGCACGCCGAAGAAGTTGGGCTGCGGAATCACCAGCCCGGCGAAGGCGCCCGGCTCGGAGGGCAGCACGGTCCTGCCCGTCGCCGGGTCGTAGTCGAGCTCGACCAGCTCGATGCCCTGGTTCTTGACGGTCGTGACGACGACGCTGCGGTAGATGGGGTGCACGGTCTTCGGCACGAGCACGCGGCGCGAGCTCTTGTGCGAGCGGACCGCCATCAGCACGGCTTCGGCGAGCGCCGAGGCGCCGTCGTAGAGCGAGGCGTTCGAGACGTCGAGCCCGGTCAGCCGCGTCATCATCGTCTGGTATTCGTAGATCAGTTGCAGCGTGCCCTGGCTCGCCTCGGCCTGGTAGGGCGTATAGGCCGAATAGAACTCGCCGCGCGTCGTGATCTGCCAGATCGCCGCCGGGATGTGGTGCTCGTAGACGCCGGCGCCGATGAAATTGGACCAGAAGCCGTCGGCCGATGCGCGTTCCTGCATCAGTCGTGCGACCGCCATCTCGGGCAGGCCGTCCGGCACGTCCTTCAACTTGCCGGTTTTCAGCGCGGGCGGGATTTCGTCGAACAGGTCTTCGATGCTGTTCGCGCCTATGGCGCCGAGCATGGCGGCGACGTCTTCGTCAGTGTGGGGAATGAAGGGCATGATGATTCAGTCAGCGGTGTCCGCGCCGAAGAGCGCTTCGCGCGGACGCGAAATTAGTGGGCTTCGGACTCGACCAGTTTCTGGTAAGCCGACGCGTCGAGGAGTTCGCCGACGTCGCCGGGATTGGCGGGCTTCAGCTTGAACATCCACGCCGCGTACGCGTCCTTGTTCACAGATTCCGGGCTCGCCTCGACTTCGCCGTTGGCCGCGATCACCTCGCCGGCGACGGGCGCGTACACGTCGGATGCCGCTTTCACCGACTCGACGACCGCGCATTCCTCGCCCTTGGCGAGTGTGCGGCCGACCGCAGGGTTCTCGATGAAGACCATGTCGCCGAGCAGGTCCTGCGCGTGGTGGGTGATGCCGACCGTGAGGCTGCCGTCGGCTTCGGCGCGCACCCATTCGTGGCTCGGCGTGTATTTGAGTTCTGCGGGAATGCTCATGTTTGCTGTTTGCTCCGGGTAGTTCAGAGGGCGCCCGCGTGGGCGGGCCTAGGGGTTTAGATCAGCGCCTTGCCGTTGCGCACGAAGGGATATTTCACGACCTTGGCCTTCAGCGTCTTGTCGCGGATCTCGACTTCGACCGCGTCGCCCGGTGCGATGCCGAGCGGGATGCGCGCGAGGGCGATGGATTGCTGCAGTGTAGGCGAGAAGGTGCCGGAGGTGATTTCGCCGTCGCCATGCTTGGTGCGCACCTTCTGATGCGCGCGCAGCACGCCCTTGTCGAGAAGCACGAGGCCGACGAGCTGCTTCGTCACTTCGCTTGCTTCGAGCGCGCGGCGGCCGACGAAATCGCGTTCGCTCTTGAAGTCGACCGTCCAGGCGAGTCCCGACTCGAGTGGCGAGGTCGTCTCGTCCATGTCCTGGCCGTAGAGGTTCATGCCAGCTTCGAGGCGCAGCGTGTCGCGCGCACCGAGGCCGATCGGCTTGCCGCCGGCTTCCATGAGCGCTTTCCAGAAGAAGGGCGCTGACTTGGCCAGCACCATGACCTCGAAGCCGTCCTCGCCGGTGTAGCCGGTGCGCGCGATGAACATCTCGCCCATCGCGGCGGCGTTGAAGGGCTTGAGGGCCGCGGTGATCTGGTCGACACCGGGCAGGGCTTCGTTGAGTACGCGGACCGCGTCGGGGCCCTGGATCGCGATCATCGCGAGGTCGCGGCGCGGCGTGAGCGTGAGGCCCGTGTCCCACTCCGCGTTCATCTTCTCCATCCACGCGAGATCCTTTTCCGCCGTGCCGGCGTTGACCACCAGGCGGAACCAGGACTCGTCCATGAAATAGATGATGAGGTCGTCGATGACGCCGCCCGCGTCGTTGAGCATGCACGAATAGAGCGCCTTGCCCGGGACTTGCAGCTTGTCGACGTTGTTGGCCACCAGGCGGCGCAGGAACGCGCGCACATTCGCGCCCTTGATGTCGAGCGGCAGCATATGTGAGACATCGAACAGGCCGCAGCCGCTGCGGACGGCGTGATGCTCCTCGATCTGCGAGCCGTAATTGACGGGCATATCCCAGCCGCCGAAGTCGACCATCTTCGCACCGAGTGCGCGATGGGTGGCGTTGAGTGGAGTCTGTTTGAGCGGATCGGACATGGGGGCACCAAAAATAAAAAAGGGTGAAGCGCGGATTCGCTTCACCCCTCTGTCCTTGGTACCTGAGAGATTACGGTCGCCGACTGATCCATCGGCTGCCCGCTGCCCCTTCGGTGGCAGTTCGCGCTTTCATAAGGCGACTGCGCTCTCCAGAGTGTATTCCCGGGGCCATTCCCCGGGTGTTGCGGTCCTTTTGCCTGAGCGATTCCGGGTGGGTTACGCCTTCGGCGGCATGCTTTGCTGCGCTCTCCCGCAACGGGAACGCGCACTATACCGAAGAAGCGCCGCGCCAGCCAGCCTGGAGACGAAAGGCGCGGAGGTCACCGGTTAGTAGGTGAGCTGCAGGTCGAAGCCCATCGGTGCGGGGCCGTGCACCGTAAGCGGCAGGCTCAGCGCCTCTTCGCTGCGCGGCGCGATGCCGGCCGCGATCCGCTCGGCGTCGCCGAGGTATTCGCTGGGGGCAAAACTTCTGCGCGTCAGCGGCCGATCGCGCTGGTCGGTCAGCGTCAAAACCAGAACGGGCCAGGCCTGGACGTGATTCGCGCGGTTGCCGAGGGTGAGCGCGAGCTTGAGGCGGCCGCTCGCTTCGGTCTGCAGGTCCGACCCTACGATCTGCAGCTGCGCGAGGTCTTTCGGCAAGGAGAGCGTGCAGTCGAACGCCGCGCAGACCCGTTCAAAAGCCGGTCGGGTCTGAGGCAGATGGCTGACCACGGTGTCGCGCAGGAAAAAAGCGGTTTGTGCAAGCAGGGTGACGAACAGCAAGACGCTTCCCGCGGCCCATATCCAGCGCGACGACCGCCGGGTGCCGGCGCCCCGGACAGGTGCCGCGGCTGAGGCCTGACCAGGGTCGCGCACGGACGCCGCGGCAGCGCTTCCCGCCGAAACCGCGGGCGGCGTCGGCGCGGGCCTTTTCGGCGCGGGGGCCGGCGCCGACACCGCGGGATAGCTCGGCGCGGCCGGGGCAATCTGCGGCAAAGGGCCGGGATCGTCTGCCGGCGCTGCGTCGGGATCGATCAGGATGATCGAATCGAGTTCGAGCGAATGGTCGCGCTGGCTGATCCCGCGTGGGGTTTCGTGGTCCGACGCCATGTCGTCGCCGGCTGGCCGAGCCGCGACGTCAGCCAGCGCGTCCGGCGCGGAAGTGGGCGTGTCGCGAGGTGTTTCTTCGCGCGGCGGCTCGGCGGATGGCGGCGGTCGAGGTGGTGCCGGTTCAGCGGCGGCGGTCGGCAGCGGCGAGCCGTCCTCCCCGAGCAGGCTCGGGCGCGCGTCGAACGCGGCGCCGCAGACGCTGCATTGCACCCAGCCGGCGGCGGCGCCAAGCTGATCGGCGCCCAGGCGGAATACGCTCGCGCACTTCGGACAGGTCGTGCGGTAGTTCACCGCTTGACTCCGGCCAGGCGAACCCACCCCTCGTCAGTGGCGGGTTCGTCGAAAATGAACCAGGGGCGGTAGACCGTCATGACGTCCTCGGCCTGTTCTGCCAGGATGCCCGACAAGACCAGCGTACCGCCTGCGCGGACCCGGCCGGCGAGCAGCGGCGCCATGGCCTTGAGCGGGTTGGTCAGGATGTTGGCGACGACGATGTCGTAGTCGCCCGCGGCGAGCTCGCCGGGCAGGCCGAAGTGCGCCTCCACTTCGTTGAGCGCGGCGTTGTCACGTGATGCGCTCACGGCCTGGGGGTCGATGTCGACGCCTTCGACCTCGCGCGCGCCGAGCTTGACTGCGGCGATCGCGAGAATCCCCGAGCCGCAGCCGTAGTCGAGCAGCTTTTCACCGCCGCGTAGATTCGCGTCGAGCCAGCGCAGGCACAGCCGCGTCGTCGGATGGCTGCCCGTGCCGAAGGCGAGGCCGGGGTCGAGCTTGAGATTGAGCGCGCTGCTGTCCGGCGCTTCGTGCCAGGTCGGCACGATCCATAGACGCGGCGAAATCGGAATCGGATCGAACTGTGACTGCGTCAGCCGAACCCAATCCTGCTCCGCGACGGTCTCGACCGTGTAGTCGACGGGGAAAGCGACGCCGGCCGCCGCGGCCGCGGCGCGCAGCGTTTCCGCCACGTCGGCGTCGGCCGGAAACAGCACGACGGCGATGCTATGCGGCCAGAGTTCGGCGCTCGGATGCTCGGGTTCGCCGAACAAGGGCGTTTCGTCCACGGTCCCGGCATCGGCATCTTCGAGCGCGACCGACAGCGCGCCGGCCTCCATCAGGGCGTCGGACAGGGGCTCGGCCTGATGGGAGTCAACGAGGAAGCGGACGGATTGCCAGGGCATGTCGGCGCGGGAGCGAACAGGCGACGGCGGCGGGCGGGCCGCTGCGTCGCCTTGTACGGGTTAGCCCTTTTCCCCTGCGAGCTTGTGTTCGAGATAGTGGATGCTGGTGCCGCCGGCGATGAACGCCGCGTCGTGCATCAGATCCTGGTGCAAGGGGATGTTGCTGTGAATGCCTTCGACGACCATTTCCATCAGCGCGCCGCGCATGCGTGCGATCGCCTGGTCGCGGGTGTCGCCGTAGGCGATCAGCTTGCCGATCATCGAGTCGTAATGCGGCGGCACGTAATAGCCGTGGTAGACATGCGAGTCGACGCGGATTCCGGGCCCGCCTGCGGCGTGGTAGTTGGTGAGCTTGCCGGGGCTCGGCACGAAGGTGGCCGGATGCTCGGCGTTGATGCGGCATTCGACCGCGTGGCCGCGGAAGCGGATGTCCTTCTGCTGGAAAGGCAGCTTTTCGCCGGCCGCGACGCGGATCTGCGTCTGCACGATGTCGATGCCGGTGATGAGTTCGGTCACCGGATGCTCGACCTGCACCCGGGTGTTCATTTCGATGAAGTAGAACTCGCCGTTCTCGTACAGGAACTCGAACGTGCCGGCGCCGCGGTAGCCGATCTTGCGGCAGGCTTCGGCACAGCGTTCGCCGATCTTGTCCCGCAGCTTGGGATCGAGGCCCGGCGCGGGCGCCTCTTCGAGAACTTTCTGGTGACGGCGCTGCATCGAGCAGTCGCGCTCGCCGAGATGGACGGCGTTGCCGTGCTCGTCGGCAAGAATCTGGATCTCGATATGGCGCGGCGTCTCGAGGAATTTTTCCATGTAGACCATCGGATTGCCGAAAGCGGCACCGGCTTCGGTCTTGGTCATGGTGACCGCGTTGAGGAGCGCGGCTTCGGTGTGGACCACGCGCATTCCGCGCCCGCCGCCGCCGCCCGCCGCCTTGATGATGACGGGATAGCCGATCGCGCGTCCGATCTTGAGTATTTCCTGGGGGTCGTCCGGGAGCGCCCCGTCGGACCCCGGCACGCACGGCACCTTGGCGTCGATCATCGCCTGCTTGGCGGCGACCTTGTCGCCCATTAAGCGGATGTTGTCGGGGCGCGGGCCGATGAACGTGAAGCCCGACGACTCGACACGTTCAGCGAAGTCGGCGTTCTCGGAGAGGAATCCGTAGCCGGGGTGAATCGCCGCGGCGTCGGTGACTTCCGCGGCGGCGATGATCGACGGCACATGCAGGTAGCTTTGCGCCGACGGCGCCGGGCCGATGCAAACCGATTCGTCGGCGAGCTTGACGTATTTGGCGTCGCGGTCGGCCTCGGAATAGACGGCGACCGTCTTGATCCCCATTTCGCGACAGGCGCGCTGGATTCTCAGGGCAATCTCGCCGCGGTTGGCGATCAGGATCTTTTCAAACATGGTAGATGAGACTCGGTGAGATATGAGGGACGGGAAGTGACGACGGCTACGCCTGACGCCTCATGGCCGCTGCTTCACGCGATGACAAACAGGGGTTCGCCGTATTCCACGGGCTGGCCGTTCTCGACCAGGATCGCCTTGATCACGCCGCCTTGGTCAGCTTCGATCTCGTTCAATAGCTTCATCGCTTCGATGATGCACAGGGTATCGCCGGAGTTCACGCTCTGGCCGACTTCGGCAAAATTCTTGGAACCCGGCGAGGGGGCGCGGTAGAAGGTTCCGACCATCGGCGAACGCACGATGTGGCCTTCCGGCACGGCGTCTTCCGCGACCGCCGCCGGCGCGGGCGCCGCGGCGGCGGCAGCAGGGACCGTCGCCTGCATCATCTGGGGCGCCTGCATCATCATGGGTGCGCCGGCAATGCTCTTCGCGATACGGACCTTCTCCTCGCCTTCGGTTATTTCGAGCTCGGCGATGCCGGAGGCCTCGACCAGGTCAATGAGCTTTTTCAGTTTTCTGAGATCCATGGGGGGTCCTGTCTTGAAAATGGCGCAGCGCGTATTCCAGGGCCAGTTCGTATCCACGGGCGCCGAGGCCCGAGATCACGCCGATTGCGAGATCGGAGAAGTACGAGTGCTGGCGGAAGGTTTCCCGCGCGAATATGTTGGAGAGATGAACTTCGACGAAGGGAATGGCGCTCGCCGCCAGCGCGTCCCGCAGCGCGATGCTGGTGTGCGTATAGGCGGCGGGATTGATGATGATGAAGTCGACGCGGTCGCGCGCACCCTGATGAATGCGGTCGATCAGCGCGCCTTCATGGTTGTGCTGAAAGGTCTCGACCATGGCACCGACGGTTTCCCCGCGGCTCACGAGGCTGCGGTCGATCTCCTCGAGCGTGACGCGGCCATAGTGCTTCGGCTCGCGCCTGCCGAGCAGATTCAGATTGGGGCCGTGCAAGACCAGCACTTGCGGGCGCAGACTGGGGACCGCCTTGGCCGCGGCGCGGCTGCTTCGTTTAGTCGTCATGGCGCGCGCAGTTTGCCGTAGTTAGGGGTCAATTGTCTAGATATAGGCGCTAAATCGCGACTATGTGCCCGTTCTGAGCAGGGCGGCCTCGAGTACCTCGCCCGGCACGCGTCCAAGGTGCTGCAGAACGATTTTGCCCTCGCGGTCAAGCACGAGCGTGTAGGGCAGCGCGCCGCTCGTGTTACCGAGTTCGCGCGCAAGGCTGTGGGCAGCGCCTTCTCCGATCAGGATCGGGTAGCTGACCGGTTGGCGCGCCAGAAATCGCGTGACGCCGCCCGCATTATCGATCGCGAGCCCGACAAACTCGACTCCCCGCGGCGCGTACCGGTCGCGCAAGGCCGAGAACTCGGGCATTTCCTCGCGGCACGGCGCGCACCAGCTGGCCCAGAAGTTCAGCACGAGCACCTTGCCGCGCCATTGGGCGAGCGGCTGCGGCCGGCCCCCGGTGTCAGGGAAGCTCTGTTGCCAGAGTTGCGCGACCGGCAACGAGGGGGCGCGCGGCGCGTAACGCGTCTGGGCAAACCAAGCACCGGCGATGAGCGCGAGCAGGGCGAGGGGAAGCACGTAAAGCCATTTGCTTCGCATCGCGGCGTCGCGGGCCTGTGCCGGAAGCAGGCGCGTCCGCTCGCTTACAGTTCGCCGTAGGAGTGCAGGCCCGACAGGAACATGTTCACGCCGAGGAACGCGAAAGTCGTGACGAAGAGGCCGACCAGCGCCCACCAGGCGAGCATCGGTCCGCGCAGCCCCTTGACCAGGCGAATGTGCAGCCAGGCGGCGTAGTTCAGCCACACGATCAGCGCCCAGGTCTCCTTCGGGTCCCACGACCAGTAGCCGCCCCAGGCCTCGGCCGCCCACATCGCGCCGAGGATGGTCGCGATCGTGAAGAAGGCGAAGCCGATCGCGATCGCCTTGTACATGACGTCGTCGATGACTTCCAACCGCGGCAGGCGGGTGGCGAGGATGCCGCGCGCGGCCAGAAGATAGGCCGCGCCGAGCATCGCGGCGATCGAAAACGCGCCGTAGCCGATGAAGTTGGCGGGAACGTGGAGCTTCATCCACCAGGATTTCAGCGCCGGCACCAGCGGCTGGATCTCGTGGGCACCGCGGTCGAAGGTGTACCACAGGATGAAGCCGACGGCCGCCGAGATCACCAGCAGCACGAAGGCGCCCATGGTCCGCGTCTGGTAACGCGCCTCGTAGTACAGGTACATCATCGCCGTGATCAGGCAGAACAGCACGAACACTTCGTAGAGATTGGAAACCGGGATGTGCCCGATGTCGCTGCCGATCAGGTACGACTCGTACCAGCGCACCATGAGGCCGACGTAGCCCAGCGTCACCGCGGCCCAGGTCAGGCTGCTGCCGGTCTTCATCGTGAATTCGGAACGCGCGAGCATTCCGCCCCAGTAGGCGAGGGTGGCGAGACCGAACAGCGCGCACATCCACATGATCGCGGCCTGGCTCGAAATCAGGTATTTGAGGAAGAAGGCCTCCTCCATGCGCCCGAGGTTGCCCTGGTACTGACTGACGGCGAAAAGGCTGATTGCACCGACGGCGATGAAGAGCGGACGGAAGGGCTTCCAGAACCAGCCGAACACCGCGAGCGCGGGGATGGACGTCAGCAGGATGCCTTTTTCATAGATGTCCATGTATTCGCCGAAGCGCGACAGCGTAACCAGACCGCCGGCTGCGACGACAAGCGCGAACAGCCAGTCGAACCATGAGAGCCTCTTAAGCAGCGGGGCGGGGTGATTGAGAGCGAGTTCCATTGTTTGTCTCCAAATGAAGCGCAGCGTGATGCTTATTTCGAGAGCGTCTCGAGCGCTTGCGCGTGTTCGGTGAATTCTTTCTCGAAATCGATGGTGTGCTTGGCCGACGACATCGCGAGCAGCGCCTGCCCCGGCTTGATGCGCAACCAGATACGGCGTTCGCGCACGTAGAGCATGAAGAATACGCCGAGCGTCAGCAAAAGCGAACCAAGGTAGACGATGTTCTTGCCGGGCGAGCGCGTGAGTTGCAACCCGCTGGCCTTCACCTCGTCGTATTGCATCAGCTGCAGGTACACGGGCGCCCCGTAGACGAAGAGGTCGCTCATGCTGTTGAGCGTGTCGCGCACCAGCCAACTCGTCGCTTCGTCCGGCCTGGGCGCGGCGAGGCCGTTCTGCCGATTGGAGATCTGCAGCGCCTCGAAGGCCGCGAGTTCAAGGATCCGCAGGTAAGTGCCGGCCGCCTTTTCGCGCTCGTTCTGCGGGACTCTGCTTTCGATGAAGCGCCCCAGAGATTGAAAGCCGCCGTCGGCGAACAGTGCCAGAACCTGGGCGGCGCTGAATTTAAGCTTGTCCTCGATCTCGGTGCCCCAGGCATTCTGGGGCAGCGCCTGACGGGCGAAACGCGCGGCGATTTCGGGATGCAATGCGGGGTCGAGCAGCGCGCCGCGCAGGCGCATGAAGGTCTCGATATTGCCGTCGGCATCGAGCGGCATGCGCAGGTAGCGGAAGGCTTCGTTCGGCGATTCACGGACCCCCGACATCAGATACCAGCGGCCATCGAGTTCCAGCGGCAGCATGTAGTTGGAAAATTCGCGTGCCTGGCCGCGTGCGTCCCGCACCTTGTACTGGAAGCTCGGCCCGACATTGCGCAGGTCTGCGTTGTCGCTGACCGGGCTGCCGCCGAGGACGCTCATGGTGTCGCCGCTGCTCTTTATCTCGCCGCCCATGTTCTCGATGTTGAAGGGGCGGAAGTCGATGAATTCGAGCGTGTAGTTTCCCCCGTCGCTCGCCAGCGTCGCGTTCTGATACACCGTGCCCTGCACGGGAAAGGACGCCGCCGTGGGCGCGAACAGGTTCCAGCCGCGCAGGCTGAGCCGCGTGCCGCCGTCGGCAAAGCTCGCCTGATAGATGGCGATGCCCTCGTGGATCAGCGGGTGATTCACGGCGATCGTCGCTTCGCGGACCTTGTTGCCCGCGTGGTCGAACAGTTCGACGTCGCTCTCGAAGCTTTTCGGCTGCCCGTTGCTGTAGTGCTCGATACGGAATTCCTTGAGCGCGACGGTGAAGGGCAGATCCTGCACCAGATAGCCGTCGCCCACGTTCAGGAAGGCGACGTCCGCGCTCGAGCCTTCGGGAATTTGAACGCTGCCGCGGAATGACAGATTGGCGGGGGTCAAGCGGGAGATCGCCGGCACCTGGCTCTGCGGAATGTCGCGTGTCTCAATTTTTTTCAGGCCCAGCAGCTGTTGCGCCTTGAATACCAGGTTGCCGTCGATGAGCCCGCCGATGCAGATCATGACGATGGCGGAATGTGCGAGCAGATAGCCGAGACGGTTCCAGCTGCCGGCCTTGGCGGCAAGCAGCACGCCGTCCTCGCGCGGCAGGGTCTTCACTTTGTAGCGGCGGCTTTCGAGATAGCGCTGCGCGCTCGCCGCCAGCGCTTCCGGCGAATGGATGGTCGCCGTCTCGTGCTTGTGTTTGAAAGCTGCGAGCGACTGCTCGCTGACGTGCTCCCGGAAACTCCTCATTTCGCGCACGAAATTGGGCGCGTTGCGCCAGATGCAGACGCTGGTCGAAACGACCAGGAAGGTCAGGATGACGAGAAACCAGCTCGCGTGGTAGACGTCGTAGAGCCCGAGCTTCTTGTATACGTCGAACCAGAACGGACCGAATTGGATCAGGTAGTTGTTGTAAGGCTCGGCTTGCTTGAGCACCGTACCGACGATTGACGCCACCGCGAGGATGGAAAGCAGGCTGATCGCGAAGCGCATCGAGCTCAGCAATTCGAACGTGGCCTTGCCGAAAGAGTGGGAAGCGGTGTGCATGGGAGGCCGTGATGCCTGTTGGCTGCAAGAAAAAAGGGTGACTCGCGTCACCCTTTCATCGACTTGGGTCGGCTCGATAAGTTTAACGCAGGCCCTGAATATACGCCGCCACTGCTTTCATGTCGGCGTCCGTCATCTTGGTCGCGATGCTGCGCATCATCTTGGCCGCGTCGTTTGCACGGTTGCCAAGGCGGAAGGCTTCGAGCTGGGCGTAGATGTAGTCGCTATGCTGCCCGGCGAGGCGCGGGAACTGGGTCGGGATGCCCTGGCCCTGGGGCCCGTGGCAGGAGGCGCAGGCGGGTACCCCGGCGCCCTGCACGCCGCCACGGTAGATCTTCTGTCCGGCCATGGCCAGTTCGCGGTCTTTCGCGGTCGCAGGCTTGGGCTGCTGGGCGCTGTAGTACGCGGACAAGTTAAGCATGTCCTGCGGGCTCAGCGCGGCAACCATCCCGCTCATCACTGCGCTCTGCCGCGCGCCCGACTTGAATTCGTTGAGTTGCTTGTTGATGTACTCGGCGTTCAGGCCCGCGAGCTTCGGGTTGGCCGCTGCGGCGCTATTGCCGTCGACCGCGTGGCACCCGGCGCAAAGCTGGTTGACGATGCTTTCTGCAGCCTTGGGGTCGCCTTTGCCTGCCGGGGTGGCAGCGTGTGCGGTGACAACAGCGGAAGTGGCGACCAGGGCGGCAACCAGAGAGACGACGAGTTTCATCAAAAGCTCCTAAAGCTTGCAAAACTTGGGAAAACGGGTAGTTTAGCGGTAACTAATATGACTGCCAAGCCCGTGCTCAACCGCGCCCAATTCCACACGTCGGTCGCCCTGCTTCGTGATTTGCCCTATAGCCGAGCAGAAGTCGCTTTCGCCGGTCGATCAAATGCCGGAAAATCCAGCGCAATCAACCTGTTAACGAGAAAAAACCGGCTTGCCTTCACGTCGAAGACGCCCGGGCGGACGCAGCTGATCAATTTCTTCGAACTCGCGGCCGACACCTATCTCGTCGATCTGCCGGGTTACGGCTATGCAAAGGTGCCGCCCGAGGTGAAGGCCAAGTGGGAGGGGCTTCTGTCGCGCTACCTGCAGGAGCGCGAGGCGCTGGCCGGGCTGGTGCTAATCATGGACGCTCGCCATCCGCTGACCCCGCTCGACCGGCAGATGCTCGATTGGTTCGTCCCGACCGGCAAGCCGGTCCATATCCTGTTGTCGAAAGCCGACAAACTCTCGAACAGCGAGAAGGCGCTGACGCTGCGCAAGGTCAAACAGGAACTCGCCGAACAAGCAACGGTCTCGGTGCAGTTGTTTTCCAGCCTCTCCCGGGCCGGCGCCGAGGAGGCGGCAGCGCGGGTCGAAGGCTGGCTCGCGGGTGCGGCCGAGCCAGCGGCGCATGCCGCCGGTTAACGGCCAACAAAAAGCCCCGACCAAGGGAGGGATCGGGGCAAAAAATGCCTTAAGGGGATTAAGGCATCCCGCTCAGGGAGGAGAAGCGGGAGACGGT
>CBJMYK010000020.1:0-12269 GCA_966433795.1 uncultured Thiobacillus sp.
GATCAGCCTCATTGTCGGGTTCATGTTCGTGTTCGCCGAGACCCAGCAACTCGTCCCTGCGAACGGTGTCGGCGAGGATCTGCACGCGATTCCAGCCGTCGCTGTCACGCACCGCGGCGCCCGGCAGGGCCTGCAGGAAAAGGCCCGCTGCGGCGTTGCGGTCGGCGGCGAGCCACAGCCGCGTCGGCTGCTGCTCTGACTGCATCAGATAATGCTCGAATACCGCGGCAACCGTGTCGCCCTGCAACGGCACGTGGCTTTGATAGGGCTGGCGCATGTCGGCGGTGTCGAGCGTCAGCGTCAGCGCGCCCTCGCCGAGCAAGGCCTGCAGGCTGCCAGCCTCGAGTTGCGCCGGGCTGCGCGCCATGCCGCGCAGCCGCAATTGTTCGTCGCAGTCCATCACGAGCAGGGAAACCGCGCCTGCACCGCGCATCTGGAAGGTGAGGCGGCCGGGCTGCTTGAGGTTGGCGCCGATCAGCGTCGTCACGCCGGCGAGCTGGCCCAGCAACTCGAGCACGGGCTCGGGATAGTTGCGCCCGGCGGTCATCTCCGACCACGCCGAGCCGAGCTGGACCCAGGCACCGCGGATGTCGAGCTGCTCGAACAGGAAGCCGCGCACCCGGTTGGGCGGGGCCGAGCGCGCATCGAACTGCGTATCCAAGTCCGGCGGAGTACTCAATTCAACTGCACCCGCTCGCCCCAGGGCACGGCGCCCTTGCCCTTGACCAGCCAGATCACCGGATAATCAGGCGGCGACGGAGGAAAGTCGCCCTCGGCGTCGGTGAAATACACGAGCATGTTGGGGCTGCGGTTTTCACTTTCGACCCAGTCGAAGACCGGCCGGAAGTCGGTGCCGCCGCCACCCGCGATCTCGACCGGAAGCTGCATCGTGTCCCAGGGCTCGAACTCCCAGGGCGCCGCGTCGGCTACATGGTTGTCGCAGGCGAGCAGCGTGACCTTCGCGCGCACCTGGCCCTTGAGCGCGTCGAGCTCGCTGACGAACTCGCGCAACTCCTCGTCGCTGATCGAGCCGCTGGTGTCGATCGCCGCGACGACGTCGAGCCCCTCGCTCGACAGCCGTGGCAGCAGGGCGTCGCCTTCGCGGCGCGACGGCCGCCGCCACGAATAGTCGTCGCGCTGGTTGACCGCGAAGAAGCGCGCGAGCAGCGCACGCCATGGCAGGTTGGGGGCGAGCATGTCGTCGACCCAGCGCATCATCGACTGCGACAACTTGCCGGCCTGGCGCGCCGCCTGCGCGGCCGCGGCGAGACGGTTCTTCCACTGCTCGGCCAGTTCCTCGCGCTCGGACGGCGAAAGCTCGTTCGGCTTTTGCGACGCCTGGCTGCCGCTGCCCTGCGTCTGCTCGGCCTCGCTCTGGCCCTCCTTGCCCTGCCCGCCGGATTCGCCGGCGTCCGGGTCGTCCTGGCGCTGGCTCTCGTCGGGGCTCGCCCCCGATTCGTTGTCGTCGTCGAAGATGTGCTGGTCGAAGGATTCCTCGGGCGTGTCCTCGGGAATCAACGGGTAGATTTCCTCGGCCGACAGCGTCATGAAGTTCTGGTCGGCGAGTATCCCGTGCAGCGGCGGCTTCAGCCCCTCCTCGATCAGCATGAGGTTGACGGCGTGGTCGCAGGCGACGTCCCAGCGCCGCTTGATGCGGTGCTGGCGGCGGTGGGTATGGCCCATCGCGCAGTGCATCGCCTCGTGCGCAAGCACGAACTGCGTCTGCGCGAGATTGAGGTTGTCGATGAACTTCGGGTTGAAGTAGAAGGCCTGCGCGTCGGTGCCGGTCGTCGTGCACCAGTCGCCACCGACCTTCAGCGGCAGATGCATGACGAGCGCGCCGAGGAAGGGCCGCTCCATGATGAGCCGCGTGCGCGCCGCGGCGAGCTTGGTCAGGATCGGCGCGAGCGCGGCGTCGTCGACTTCAGCCATGGCGGATCAATGTTCGTACAACACGAGGTCGGTGATGCTGTTGGCCCACTCGGCGAACGCGGGCACCGCGAAGAGCGGCCGCCCGACCGCGCGGTGGAGGTCGGAGACGAGCATCACGCCCATCTCGCGCTGCGGGAAGCGCTGCGCGTATTTGAGGATGTTGCCGTACACGGTCGCGGCGTTGCCGGCGTCGGCAGCCTGCAGCGCTTTCCTCACCAGGGCCGCGGCGACGCCGTACTGCAGGTCGATGCCCTCCGGCACGTCGGATGCCTCGCCGGCGATGATCGCGTCGATGTCGGGCATCTGCGCCATGTTATCGACGAAAGTCTTGAGTTCGAGGCCGGCCGATTGGCCGACGCAGGCGATCAGCGCGTCGGCAAGCAGTTCGGTCCGGTCGAACTTCTGCAGCGCGCGGTGCGCGTATTCCCAGGAGCGCGGGCTCGGGAAGGCGATCGGCGTATGCGCGGGATTGAAGCTGAACAGCAGGTCCGGGCGGAAACGCAGGAAGGCGATCACCCGCGGGTCGACGCTCTCGTTATGCGCCCAGTCGATCCAGTCGTCGAGGTAGGCCTCGACTTCGTAGTGGGTGAAACGGTTGGCGAGCGGCGCCGGCATCGCATAGGTCACGCCGCGATCCCCCTGACGGTTGCCGGCGGCGAAGATCACCCATCCTTCCGGCACCTTGTACTCGCCGAGCCGGCGATCGAGAATCAGTTGATAGGCCGCGGCCGAGACCGTCGGCGGCGCGGACGTGATCTCGTCGAGAAAGAGGATGCCCGACGGTCCGTGCCGTCCGGCGTCGGGCAGCACTGCGGGGATGGACCACTCGACGAGCTGGCCGCTGCGGAAGGGAATGCCGCGCAGATCGGTCGGCTCCATCTGGCTCAATCGGATATCGATCAGCGGCACGCCGTGCTGCTGGGCGATCTTGGCGACGATCTGCGACTTGCCCACCCCCGGCGGTCCCCACAGCATCACGGGCGTGTGATGGCCGTCAGCGGCGCTTTCGAATTCGCGGTCGAGTATGGTTTCAATGTGGGCGGGACGCATGGTCGATCAAAGCAGCGGTAGGGCCTTGAATGATAATCGCTGCGGGCATCGGGTTCCACCCGCGCGGGTCAGGGTCTTCCTGCGCGCAGCGCCCCCGCTGCATGCCCGGCAGCGATCCTGGCAACGAACCGTGCGCGGGCCGGGGGCCCGCGGGCCCAGCTTGATCGAGGCGTGGAAATTTTGTTACCGTGCGGGACCGGCTTGGAGTGGATGCAGCATGAATTTTTGCAGTGAATGTGGCAGCGCCGTCGTGCTGCGCGTGCCCGAGGGCGACACCCTGCCCCGTCACGTATGCGCCGGTTGCGGCACGGTCCACTACCAGAACCCCAAGATGGTCGTCGGCTGCATTCCCGAATGGGAAGACAAGATCCTGCTCTGCAGGCGCGCGATCGAACCGCGATACGGGCTGTGGACGCTGCCTGCGGGCTTCATGGAAAACGGCGAAACGACGCTCGAAGGCGCGGCGCGCGAAACCTGGGAAGAAGCCGGCGCGCGCATCGAGATGGGCGCGCTCTACACCCTTTACAACCTGCCGCACATCAACCAGGTGTATTTCATGTTCCGGGCGCGCCTGCTCGACCTCGACTTTCAGCCGGGCGTCGAATCGCTCGAGGCGCGGCTCTTCGGCGAAGCCGATATGCCATGGGACGAGATCGCCTTTCGTACCGTGCGCGCAACGCTCGAACAGTATTTCAAGGACCGCAAAGCCGGCACCTTCGACTTCCACTTCGGCGACATCCGGACCCGCTGAAGCTCGGCCGGGCAGCGGTCCTCAGGCTGCGGCAGCCATCTGCTCGCGCCCGACCACGTCCATCCCCACGCGCAGCCAGTCGTCATGGCTCTCGTGCACCTCTCCCAGACGCAGGCGGTAGACGACTTCGCCGTCGCGCAGCATCAGCGCGGCACCGTGGCGGTAATGCGTGCGCGGAAGCAGCAGGTTGCTTCCACCACGCTCGGTCGGCGACATCGGCAGGAATATCGCCCAGGCCTGCTCGCAGGGCGCGTCGACGGCGCCCGGCTCGAAATAGATCTCCACGCGCTTCGGATGGCGCGAAAGGCGCTCGGTGCCGATCAGGTGTTGGCCGCCCTCCTCGCGAGTCCAGCGCACGGCCAGGAGTTGCCAGACGTTTTCGGCGGGGTCCCAGGTCACGGCGACGAGACGCCCGTGCGGCAGGGCGGCCGGCTCGCCGAGTGCGAAGCCCATGCCCGCGCTGCTCTCGTCGCGCAGCATCCAGGGTTCGAGCGCCGGACGCGCGGGCGCGGGCTCGGCGTGCGCGAGCGCGGTCAGCACCCGGTCCATCCCCGCGGCGACCCAGACCCGACCGAAGCGATGGGTGCGCTGGCCGCTGCGGCGAATGCCGCCGCGCTCGATGAGGCTCGCCGCCTGGCGCGTGAGCGCGAGCAGGCTGTCGGCGTCGGTCCCCGTTCCAGCGTCGAAGGCCTTCAGGTGGTCGATCAGCGGCCGCAGCGCGAAATAGCGCAGGCGCCGGCCGCGCAGCCCTTGCTGGTCGAGGATGCAGGCGCCTTCTCCGAGCGAAAGATCGACCACGTGCGTGTGCGCGTCACCTACGGCGCCGCCACTGGGTAAGGGCAAGGGCGCGTAGGCCTCGACGATGCGAGCGATCGCTTCGATCTCCTGCGCCCGATAGCCGAGGGGATTCACCAGGCCCATCAATACGGTGAGGGTGTATTCGCGGGCGCAGCTCGTGGGCTGCGCGCCGATCGTCAGCGCTTGCGTGGCGTAGCCGTCGCGCTCGACCAGACGGTAGATCTTGTGGAGGCGCCGCCATGCCGACTCCGCAGGCGTTCGTGCCAAGTGATACTCCCAGCGCATGACGAGGCCGGCGTAGCGCAGCGCGCGGGCCGCGATGTCGGCGCGCAGCGGTGCGAGCTCTTCCATGGCCGAGCCGCGGTAGGCTGCCTTCAGCAGCCCGAGCCAGGCCGCGGCGAACTGCGACCAGAACATCCACGATTCGCGCCATAAGGCCTGCCGCGCCAGACGGAAGGTCGCCTGGTTGCGCACGTACTGCTCGACGATGCGCGCCTGCAAGAGCAACCCCGCCTCTTCGAGCCGGGTCAGCGTTTTCATGCGGGCCGCCGACCCCGGCACGTTTTCCGCGTTGAAACGTTCGAGTCCCTCGACCAGCAGGTGGTGCGCGTCGTAGTCCGAGTCTGCGTGCAGGTTTTTGAGCCACTTTTCGGTCGCTTTCGGCGACGCGAATGGCGAGCCGCCCTCGGCCTTTCTGCGACGCGTGATCGTACTCAGCATTTCAAAGATATCGGTCATCGACAGGCGTCCTCGTCCCGGAACCCGGTTCATTGCACCATTTGTGCCAAGCGTCCTGGCGGCGGCATCGTGAGCCATGCCCCTGTTCCTCCGGCGGTTTTTTCGCCCCCTCCGGGCTCGGCGCAGCCGGGCTGACGAGAATCCGACGGCTCGGTGTCACCTGCTCGCCATCTGCGCAGGGCTCGGCACGCCGTTTGCCGTCCGCTTTCATATTCAGTCGACGCTTCGGAGAACGTATGAAACGAGGGCGACGCGGCCCGGACGCGCTCGCATCCAGACCCTTCCGCGACCAGGCCAGACGTCGTGTCCACGGCGCCCGCCTCGCGCGGCTGGAGCCCGCATGAGCGCACGCCTGCCCGCTCGCCCGGCCCGCGAGCCCCGGGGCGCCCCCGGGTCGTCGAACGACAGCGGCGCCACGCCCTGCCTACCGCGTCCCGAAGATCCGGCTTCGCCGGCCGGACTCACCTACGTCGACGGCGCGATGCCGGGCATACGCCGGGTCCGGCGCGACGGCCACTTCGTCTACCTCGACCCGCGTGGACGGCGCATCCGTGACCGGCAGGAAATCGCGCGCATCAACAAGCTCGCGATCCCGCCGGCGTATGACGACGTGTGGATCTGCCCCGACCCCAGTGGGCATCTGCAGGCGACCGGGCGCGACGCCAAAGGCCGCAAGCAATACCGCTACCATCCGGACTGGGTCGCCGCCCGCGGCACGGTCAAGTACTGCCGCATGCTCGGATTCGGCCGCGCGCTGCCGAAGATACGCGCAGCGATAGAGGCTCATCTCGACGAGCCCGGGCTATCGGCCAACAAGGTCATGGCGACCGTCGTCGCCCTGCTGGAACAGACGCTCATTCGCGTCGGCAACGCCGAGTACGTCCGCGCCAACGCGTCCTTCGGCCTGACGACGCTGCAGGACCGGCACGTCGCGGTTCGCGGCAGCGCCGTCCAGTTTCGCTTCACCGGCAAGAGCGGCGTCAAACACCGCCATGCGCTCGAGCACCCGCGGCTCGCGCGGATCCTCAAACGCTGCCAGGATCTACCGGGGCAACGGCTGTTTCAATATCTGGACGCCGAGGGCAATCCGCATCCCGTGACGTCGAACGACGTCAACGCCTATCTGAGGGCCTACGGCGGCGGCGACTTCACCGCCAAGGATTACCGTACCTGGGCAGGCAGCGCACTCGCGCTCGCGCTGTTTCGCCGATTGCCCTGGCGCGACCCGCGCGACGCCGAACGGCAGGTGGCCGACGTCATCGGCCAAGTCGCTACGCAGCTGGGAAACACGCCGGCGGTTTGCAGAAAGTGCTATGTCCACCCAGCGGTCGTCGAGGCATTCATCGCCGGCGAACTCGCGAGCCTGCCCCGCCCGCGGCCGCGCAAGCGCCTCGACGTCGACGAAGCGACCTTGCTCGCGTTTCTCGACGCGCAGCACACGGCCCGCTGCAGCTGATCCGGCAGGCGGCGACCGGAAGCGCAGCCAGGGCGGGCATCGCCTGGGGGCCGCGGACGGCTATTGCGCCGCACCGGCGGGCGCGAGGCACGGCGCTTGCTGATCCGGAGAACGTGAAAACCCAACCTGCCGGCGATTCGCCACGACAGCGCAGCGCGCTGCCCGCGCTTCCTTGCCGGCCGTCCTTAGAGGAGCCCCGATGCGAAATCCCCTCCACTTCAGCCTTTTGTTCGCGGCCCTGGCCCTGTCCCCGCCGAGCCTCGCGCAATCCGCCGCGATCACAATCGCCCCGGGCAGCACCGGCGCGGCCACACCGAGTCAGGCCGATCTCGCGTTCGCGACCCGGGCCGCCGCCGCCGGCCTCGCCGAAGTCGAGGTCGGCAAGATCGCGATGAAGCGGGCCGCATCCGATGGGGTCCGCCAGTTCGCAGAGCTCATGCTCGAAGACCACAGCCGCGCCAACGAGAAGCTCACCGCGATCGCCTCGCAGAAGAATATTTCGATTCCGAAAGCGCCCGGCGACGCGGAACGCCGCCTGCTCGCCGAGCTGCAGACGCTTGCCGGCGAGGCCTTCGATCGCGCGTTGCTCGCGCAGGCGCGCGAAGACCATCAGGCGGCGATCGCGCTCTACAGCAAGGAGGCCGAATCGGGGTCGGACCCCGACTTGCGCAAGTTCGCTTCCGACACGCTGCCGAAACTGCAGCAGCACCTGCAGCACATCGAGGTTTTGCTGAAGGCGAAAGCGGACGTCAGCACACCCCCTTGACCCCCTGCTTGAGTCCCGGCGCGAGACGCGGTGCGCCGCAGACGCTGCCGAGTGCCTCGCACCAGTCGTCGATGAAGCGCCCCATGCCGAAGCGTTCCAACGCGTAGCGCCGGGCGTTCTCGCCGAGGCTGCGCGCAAGCTCGGGCTCGGCCAACAGCGTCTCCATGCGCTCGACGAGCCGCTGCGGCTCGGTGTCGATATAGCCCGAGACGTCGTTTTCGATCACGGTCGCCATTTCGGTCGTCGCCAGCGCGACGACCGGCAGCCCCACCATCATCGCCTCGATCACCGCGAGACCGAGGCTGGTGTAGCGGATCGGATTGAAGAAAAAACGATAGCGCGCCGCGAAAGCCGGCAGGGCGGCGTGTTGTATTTCGCCCAGCCCGCCGACCGCGTCCGAGCCCATTCCGATCAGGTCGAGCGGAACCTGGGCACGCGCGGCTTCGAAGACGTCGAGGCCGAGGCGGCGCCCGCGTTGCGCGAGGTGGTTGACGACGACGAGTCCTTTGAGAAGCGAGCCGTCGTAGTGCGCATCGCTCGGCGCGATCACACCGTGCTCGATGACGCGCGTCGGCGTGCGGCCGTTGTCCCACATCAGGCGGTTGAACGACGTCACGTGCACGAGCAGGGCGTCGGGGTCGTCGACCGGATGCCGCGTGTCGGTGGGCGAAAGCCGCGGCGGATCGTGCTCGAGGAAAATGCGCGGCAGGCGGCGCTGCGCCGCGCTCAGGATCGCATGCTGGTCCTCGCGGTAGTGGCGCTCGTGCTGGAACAGGATGCAGTCGAAGGCCTGCTCCGCCACCGCGTCGACCGGCATGTCGTGGACGTTGTCGCCCCACGGGAAATGGCCGAATCGCCCGACGTAGCCCGGCGGCCGCTCGGGTTTCGACAGCACGTAGAAGTCGTGCGGCACCTGCGTCAGGTAGTGCAGATAACTGCCGTGGACATGCCAGGTCAGGATGCGGAGCCGACGCATGATGCCTTGTTGCGCAGAAGACCTGAACGGTTCCGCGAGGCGAGCGGGATCGACGCCTGCGGCGCAGCGATATCGGCGAGCGTCGAGCGCATGCCGAAGGGCAGCAGCGCCAGCGCCGCCTCGGCGACACGTCGCGGGTCGACGCGGCGCAGGCAGTCGTGGTGGCCCTGCGGGCAGACGCTCTTGTAGCAGAACCGGCACGGGACGTCCTCGAACAGTAGGGTGTGGCGCACCATCCACGGCGTGTGTTGCGGGTTGGTCAAGGCATAGAGCTCGACCAGCGGGGTTCCGATCGCCGCCGCGAGATGGGCGGGGCCGCTGTTGTTGCAGACCACGACGTCGGCCAGCAGCATGGCGGCGCCGAGGCCTGCGAGATCGAGGCGCCCCGCGACGGACAGCGTCGGTACGTCGGCCATGCGCTCAATGGCCGCGACCTCGTCCGCTTCGTCGGCCGCGCCGGCCAGAACGGTCTGGCATCCGGCTTGGGCGAGCCAGCGCACGGCCTGGGCGAAGAGCGCCGGGGGATAGCGCCGCGATGCGGCGGTGGCACCGCTGTGCAACAGCACCCACGGCCGCCCGAAATCGAGCCCACGCGCGCCCAGCATCTGTCGCACCTCGCGGCAGTCCTGATCGCGCACGGCGAATGACAGGCGCTGATCGTCGACGCGGCAACCTACGCTCGCGACGAGGTCGAGCTGCCGCCGCACTTCATGGCGTATCACCTTCGCGGGCTCGGTCTCGGCGACCCAGTCGCTCAGGAGTTCGTAAGGGTTCTCGCGGCAGTGCGCGAGCCGCAGTGGGATGCCCGCGCGGTAGCAGAGGTAGGCGGCCGGCAAGGGACTTTGACTGTAGACGGTGAAGATCACGGCGGCGTCGTAGGCCCCTTCGCGCAAAAGCGTCTGCATCGCGTCGTCGTGCTGCGGCCCCGTCCTGCGATCCGCCGCGCCCGTGCCTTTCATCCACGGCGCGTCGAACACGATCACGGCGTCGATCTCCGGGATCATTTTCGCGATCGCCGCGCCTGCCGGGGATGTCAGCAGCGTGACGTGGCGGTCGGGGCGCGCGGTCTTGAGCGCGCGGATCGCCGGCGTCGTCATCAGGACGTCGCCCATGTTGTCGAGCCGGACGCAGAGGATGCGCCGCGCTTCGGACCAATTCCCGCTCATGAGGCGTATTCCTTTCTCCACGCTTCGCTCGCAGCGCCTGTTGCCGCGAGGACGTAGGCCGCCGCTCCCATGAGGTCGGGCGCCACGTGGTCGGGCTCACGCAGCGGCGAACGCAGCCATTCGGTCTCGTTGCCGTTGTCGATCAGGATGCTGCGGCATGCCGCTCGATGGCCGGCCTCGACGTCGTCGAGGATGTCGCCGATGAACCACGAGTGCTCGAGCGCGATGCCGTGCTCGGCCGCGGCCTGACGCAGCAGACCGGGTGCCGGCTTGCGGCAGCCGCAGCCCGCTTGACCGTGCGCAACCGGCGCATGGGGGCAGTAGTAGAAGCCGTGAAGATCGGCGCCGTCGGCGCGCAGGAGTTGCAGGATATGCTGCGACAGCGGCGTCAGGGCGGCGAGCGGAAAATGGCCGAGGCCGACGCCGGGTTGGTTGGACACGACGAACAAGCGAAATCCGCCCGCCAGCAGCGCGGCCAGCGCCGGCCCCGCGCCGGCCGCGAGCTTCACTTTGGACGGGTCGGCGTTGTAGGGCACATCCTCGATCAGCGTGCCGTCCTTGTCGAGAAATACCGCGCGGTTCTGGGCGGCGCGACTCATGGTAGGTAGGCCCCGCGCAGCACTGGCTGTACGTGCGCTTCGGGCTGCGGCACGCGCACCGGGCGCAGCGCGCTCGCGGCACCCACCACCACGGCCGGGCCGCCCACGGCATCCCAGTGCGCGACGCGGGCGTAGACGCGATCGAGCTTGGCGACGACCCGTTCCCAGGTGAAGAAGGCGTGCGCGCGGCGCAGCGCATTGCGGCCCATGCGCTTCATGAGGCGCGGGCTGCTGTAGAAGCGGGCGAGGCGCTCTCCGAGCGCTTCGGGGTCGTGGGGCGGGACGAGAAAACCGGTCTCGCCGTCCTGGATCGTGTACTTGAGTCCGCCGACGTCGGAGCCGATCACCGGCGTTCCGCACGCCATCGCCTCGAGCGGCGTGATGCCGAAGGGCTCGTACCACGGCGTCGTCACGAGCGCGTCGGCTGCCGCGTAGTAGAGCTTGAGCAACTCGCGCGAGCGTCGCCCGCTGAAGACCACGCGCTGGCCGCACGCGTCGCGCGCGGCTACGGCGGTGAGGCGTCCGATCTCGGGGGTCAGTTGGGGGTCGGGCACGTCCGAATTGCCGCCGACGACGAGCAGCGTCGCGTCGATGCCGTGCGCGCGCCGCAGAAAGCCGAGGCCGCGGATCGCATTGTCGATCCCCTTGCGCGGCACCAGCCTGCCGACGTTCACGAGCAGGCGCTCGTCGGCCGCGAATCCCAGCACCTGGCGGGCGAGGCGGCGCGGCAAGGCCATGAACTCCTGCCTCTCGAAACCGCAGGGTACGACGTGAAGCTTGGCGGGGTCGGCTCGGTAAAGCGTCTCGAGGTCGAGCTTGTCCTGCGGACACTCGGCGATGATCGCGTCGGCATCCGCGACGAGCTGTTCCTCGATGTCGGTGCGCTCGGCCGGAAATTCGTCCGCCTCGCGTTGGTACTGTCGGCGGACGTGGCCGAGGGCGTGAAAGGTGATCACGAACGGCGTCCCGAGCGCCTGCCTCACCTGGCGCGCGACCACGCCCGACATGAAGAAGTTGGCATGGAGTAGGTCGTAGCCGCCGCGCATCTTGCAAAAACCGATCATCCAGCGCGCAAAGTCGCCCATGTAGGGAAGGAGATCTTCCTTGCGCACGTCGGCGGCCGGCCCGGCCGGGACATGGATGACGCGCACGTTCTTGCACCATTCGACGACGCGGGCCTGCCCCGCGCGATAGCGGCGCGTGAACACATCGACCTCATGCCCGCGAGCGGCAAGCTCGCGTGCGACCTGTGCCACGTAGACGTTCTGTCCACCGCCGTCGACGCCGCCGAGTACCGCGAGCGGCGAAGCGTGGTCGCTGATGAGCGCAATGCGTCGTGCCATGTGGACTCCCCGAATACGGGTCGACTCCGAAAGAGAAACACACGGCCGAAAAAGCAACTGCCATGCCCCGCACCGGATCGCGTGCTTCAGCGCTTTGATTCGGTTGCAGTTTTTGGCCCATCCCATGGCTTTGTCGCCGCGATGCGCCCAAGGGCGCGCTCAGCCGGACGAAAGAATTACAGTCGCCATGTATTTTTTACCGCGTCCTCGCTCAGGCGGGCGGCGCCAGATCGCTGCGCCGGACCGAGTCGAGCTGCCCAGATCGGCTTTCGCCGAAGTCCGTCTGCGCCGCAGCCAGGGCCTGCTCGCGCTGCTGCAGCACCCACATCTGGGCGTAGACACCTTGATGGCGCAACAGCTCGGCGTGGGTGCCGCGCTCGATGACGCGCCCGTGCTCCATGACCAGGATGGTGTCGGCGCCGGCGATCGTACTCAGCCGGTGCGCGATGACGAGCGCGGTGCGGTCGCGCGAAATTCGCGCGAGCTCCTGCTCGATCGCACGTTCGGTCTGGGTGTCGAGCGCGCTCGTCGCCTCATCGAAGATCAGGATGGGCGGGTTCTTGAGGATCGCCCGCGCGATGGCGATGCGCTGGCGCTCGCCGCCCGAGAGCTTGACACCGCGCTCGCCGACCTCGGTGTGGTAGCCGTCCGGAAGCGACTCGACGAGGCGATGGATGTCGGCCGAACGCGCCGC
>CBJMYK010000021.1:0-12191 GCA_966433795.1 uncultured Thiobacillus sp.
TAGCCGTCGAGCCGCGGCATCATGATGTCGACGAACACGACGTCGGGCTCGTGGTCGGTGATTTTCGCCAGCGCGTCGAAGCCATCCTGGGCAAGAATGACTTCGCAGCCTGCCTGGTTCAAGAAAATCTCCGCGCTCCGGCGTATGGTGTTGCTGTCGTCGATGACCATCACCTTGACGCCTTTCAAAGCTTCGTTATCCACACGTTTCTCCAGCAGAATCGTCGGTCGAGCGGCAGCGGCCGCTCCTCCTGTGTGGTAAGCATTACGGCAGCGGCTCCCGCTTCTTTAGCGGGCTGCGGCGCGCCCGCCGGCAAAGAAAAAGGGCGTTGCAGCGCAACGCCCTTTTGCCCTGTCTGACCGGGAAGCCCTTACTGCCAGGACTCTCCACTCGACTTCTTCTCGAGCCCCGCGACCGCACTCATGGTCTCGAGTATGGCGTTCGGCAAGGAGGAGATGCGCATGAACTGCCCCATGCCGACATCGGGAAACGCGAGCGCGATGCGGAAGCGCCCGTGCGGCGAGCCGACCTCGTTGTCGACGATGTAGATCTCGTAGGGCAGGCCGGCGACGTTGTTCTGCATGTCGATCTTTTTGAGCCACTCGCCGTCGGCGTACTCGCCGTTCATCGCGACGCCGAAGACCGCGAGTTTCTGGTTTGGCAGGACGACCTCGTAAACCTTGCTGGTCTTTCCGGCGCCCTTGGCGAGGTTTTCGCGCACCGTCTTCAGCGCCTCGGCGAAGCTGCCGTACTCGGCAAGCTTGTTCTTCGGCGAATCGAGTCGCTCCATGCCGATCATGTAGCGGTAGTTGGCCAGGTTGCCCTGCGCCTCGTCGCCGCCCTGACCCTTGCCAGCGCCGAGCGCCGCGCCCAGGCGCTCCTGCAGGGTCTTGACCGATCCCTCCTTCTTGGCAAAGGACTTGCGGAAATACGCGCGATACCAATAGTCGGGATTGGTATAGCTCACGCTGCCGTCGGCCTTGACACCCACGCGGATCGCGGCGCCCAGGACGGCGTTGCCGCCAACCGCTGCGACGTCGTCGAGCATGGCCTCGTCAGTCGCGACGACGACGCCGTAGCCGGGGAGATTCTTAGGAAAATACTTGCCGACGACCTTGAAGCCTCCGCTTTTGAGCTTGGCCTCGACTGCGGCCGCGGCCGCCTGGACGTTGCCGCCGGCCACCGAATCGCCCTGGATGTAAGGGGAGACGGCCCAGGCACTGACCGAAAATACGAGCAAACCGAATGTAGAAAGCCACCGCGTAATCATTATTGTCTCCTTATTGAAATAGGCCCGCGGCGTGCCGGAGCCTCCCGGCGACGCCCGCCTGTTCGCGGGAATGGCCGCGATTCCATTGCCAGAACATCGGCTCTACCTCGCAATAACGCCCGCTTGCGCGCTTTCTTGAGCGAGAGCGCAGGCTACGCGGGCCTAGAGCGTGACCATCAGGAAGTCTTCCTTGCGCGCGCCGCAGTCGGGGCAGGTCCAGTTGATCGGCACGTCTTCCCAGCGCGTCCCCGGCGGGATGCCGTCGGCAGGCGCGCCCGCTTCCTCGCGGTAAACGTAGCCGCAGATCAGGCACATCCAGGTCTTGTATTCGGGGTTTTCGGGCATTGCGGCAGGGGGAATCGGCTAAAATCGGGGATTGATTTTAAAGCAGCGCAGCCATGCCGCCTATCTTCACCCCCAAACCGACGCCGCCGCTCGTACTGAGCTTCGCCGCCTCCGACCCCACGGGGGGCGCCGGCCTCCAGGCCGATCTGCTGACGCTCGCGAGCATGGGATGCCACCCGCTTTCGGTGGTCACTGCGATCACGGTGCAGGATACGGCGGGCGTGGACGAGGTGCTCGCGATCGACGCGGAGTGGGTCGCCGACCAGGCGCGCATGCTGCTCGAGGACGTCCCCGTCTCCGCCTTCAAACTCGGGATGCTCGGAAGCGCCGAATCGATCGCGATGATCGCCGAGATCCTCGCGGACTATCCCGACATCCCGGTCATCCTCGATCCCGTGCTCGCGTCCGGCCGCGGCGACGAATTCGCGAACGACGACATGATCGCCGCGATGCGCGACATGTTGATCCCGCAGACCAGCATCCTGACGCCCAACAGTCACGAGGCGCGCCGCCTCGCGCTGTTCGAGTCGGACGAAGACGATATGGATCTCGCGGCCTGCGCGCGTCATCTGACCGATCTCGGCTGCGAATACGTGCTGATTACCGGGACGCACGAGGCGACGCCGCGGGTGCTCAACAGCCTTTACGACGCCAACGGCCACGTGCAGACCGACGCCTGGGATCGCCTGCCGGGCAGCTATCACGGCTCGGGCTGCACGCTCGCCTCGGCGATCGCCGCGACGCTCGCCTACGGCCAGGACATGCCGACCGCCGTGCGCGAAGCCCAGAACTTCACCTACGAAGCGCTCAAGGCAGCGTTCCGGCCCGGGATGGGGCAGTACATTCCGGAGCGCTTCTTCTGGGCGCAGGACGCACAAGCGGAAGGGAACGGCTGAGCTTGCGCAAATTCCCCAGCGGCATCTACGCCATAACCCGCGAGACGCCCGACACCGAGCGCCTGATCGGCGAAGTCGAAGCCGCGCTCGCGGGCGGCGTCGCCGCGGTCCAGTACCGCGACAAGTCGGACGACGTCGCGCGTCGCCACGCGCAGGCGAGTGAACTTGTCGCGCTGTGCCGCCGCTTTCGCGTGCCCTTGATCGTCAATGACGACCTGCGCCTGGCCGACCTGGCGGATGCCGACGGCGTCCATCTCGGCCGCGACGACGGCAGCGTCCGCGAAGCCCGGATCATCCTGGGGCCCGACAAGTTCGTCGGCGCCTCGTGCTATCAAAGCCTCGACCTCGCCATCGCGGCGCAAGCAGCGGGTGCCGACTACGTCGCATTCGGCAGCTTCTACGCCTCGCCGACCAAGCCCGCGGCCATACGCGCCGGCGTCGACCTGTTGCAGCGCGCGACCCGGCAAATCTGCGTGCCGATCGTCGCGATTGGCGGCATCACGCATGCCAATGCCGCGCAACTGCTCGACGCTGGCGCCGATGGCCTCGCCGTACTCAGCGCGCTGTTCGATGCGGCCGACATAAGCCTCGCGGCGCATGAACTGAATCGATTATTCGTAGCCGAACCTGAAGAGTGACCGAACCATGAGCCGTAACGAAGCCCTATTCGAAGCATCGCAAAAAGTCATCCCCGGGGGTGTGAATTCGCCCGTGCGCGCGTTCCGCAGCGTCGGCGGCACGCCGGTGTTCTTCAGCCGCGCCAAGGGATCACGCGTGTGGGACGCCGACGGCCGCGAGTACATCGACTACGTCGGCTCGTGGGGCCCCGCGATTCTCGGTCACGCCCATCCGGCCACCGTCAAGGCGGTGCAGGAGGCCGCCGCGAACGGCCTTTCGTTCGGCGCGCCGTCCGAGGCCGAGCTCACGATCGCGACGCGCATCACCGAGCTTCTGCCGAGCGTCGAGAAGGTGCGCCTCGTGTCCTCGGGCACCGAAGCGACGATGAGCGCGATCCGTCTTGCACGCGGTTTCACGGGTCGCAGCAAGTTCATCAAGTTCGAAGGCTGCTATCACGGTCACGCCGATTTTCTGCTGGTCAAGGCTGGCTCGGGCGCGCTGACCTTCGGCAACCCGACTTCGGCCGGCGTGCCGCCCGAAGTCGCGGCCCAGACCATCGTCCTCGACTACAACGACGTCGCCGGGCTCGAGCGCACCTTCGCCGAGATCGGCGACGAGATCGCCTGCATCATCGTCGAGCCCTTCGCCGGCAACATGAACCTCGTCAAGCCGACAGCCGAGTTCATGACGGCGATGCGCCGGCTGTGCGATCAACACGGGGCGCTGCTGATTTTCGACGAGGTCATGACGGGTTTTCGCGTCGACCTCGGCTGCGCGCAGAAGCTGCTCGGCATCCGCCCCGACCTCACGACGCTCGGCAAGGTCATCGGCGGCGGCATGCCGGTCGGTGCCTTCGGCGGACGCGCCGACGTGATGGATGCGCTCGCGCCGGTCGGCCCGGTTTACCAGGCCGGGACGCTTTCCGGCAATCCGGTCGCGGTGGCCGCCGGCCTGGCGACGCTGGCGGCGATTTCCGAACCGGGCTTCTACCCGGCGCTTGCGGCACGCACCGAAAAGCTGGTGAAGGGCCTGACCGCTGCCGCACGCGAGGCCGGCGTGACCTTCTGCGCCGACTCGGTCGGCGGCATGTTCGGCCTGTATTTCGCGGCCGAACCGCCGGCGAGCTTTGCCGAAGTCATGCGCTGCGACAAGGAGAAATTCAACCGATTCTTCCATGCCATGCTCGACCACGGCATTTATCTCGCGCCGTCGGCCTTCGAGGCGGGCTTCGTCTCGGCGGCGCACAGCGACGCCGACATCGACGCGACCGTCGCCGCGGCGCGGGAAGTGTTCCGGACGCTATGAACGACGAGCTGTCCCCCGAGGACGAACTGCGCCTCAACGTACTCTTCAACACCGCGCTGCGCGCGGTACGCATCGACGAGTCGAGCATGACCCTGTGGGCGCTCACGCCCGAGGGCGAGGCCAGCGTGCCGCTCAAGCCGACCGAGCGCGCCGACCGCTATCTCAAGAAGGTGCGTGAGATGCTCTCGGGTCACGCACTCGGCTCTCCCGGCGGTTACCCCGTGCATTTGACGCGTTGGACGCGCCAGTCGCAGGCCGGGCTATCGGCTCAACATCTGGCGCAGCTTCTGCTGATCGCAGAGGAAGAAGCGGTCGTCGCGGTGGTGCACTCGCCCGCGCTCACCGATGAGCTCGCGCGCTATGCCTGGTGGTGCATGCCCACCATCGAGAACGCGCGGCTGATGCTGATGCGCGACGTCGTCTGCCAGGGCGACATGGGGCGCGTGCTAGCTGAGTTCCTGGTCGAGCACCTGGCCTTCCTGCATGAGGACGACGTCGGCATCCTCGATACGGTCGCCGTGATGCTGCACTCGGGGGTCCTCAGCGATGCCGAGCGGCTCGCGATCTGGAAGCGTGGCAGCAGCCGCAATTCCTACTACGTCGCCTTCCTCGAACTGCAGCCGGACAAGCTGCCAAATCCGCGGGACGCGCGCAGCGACCGCGCCGAGGTCCCGCCCCTGCCCGGCAACCCCTACAGCGCGATGCTGCAAAAGGCCTTGTCGGACCAGGGCCAGACCTTTCTCGCGACGGTTTCCACCGTCCTCGACCGTCCCGAGATCCAGGAGGTCGTGAACCACACACTCAACGCGTTGGCACAGTGGTTCGCGCCCCTGCGTGGCGCGGACGCGACGACGCGCGCAGCGGCCCGTGCAGCGCTGATCGAAAAGGCGCCGCAGTTCGAAGCCGATTGCGCGGCGCTCGATACGCTCGCCGCGGTCGACAGCGAGAGCGTGCGCCCGATCTTCCTCAAGACGACGGCGATCGGTTCGCTGATGCGGCGCAAGATCCAGCCACTCGTCACGCCCCTGCTCGACGCGAGCGCGGTACTGCGGCGTCAGCGGTAGGCCAGCGCGAGGTCAGGTGCCGAGCGCCGCGTCGACGCTGGCAAGAAATTTGTCGGCCTTCTCGAAGCCGATCACCTTGTAGTCCGACTGGGCGCCGGCGCTCGTCCAAAAAATCAGGCCGGGCGGGCCGAAGAGGCCGAAGCGCTTGAGCAGCGCTTTGTCGGCCTCGTTGTTGGCGGTGACGTCGGCCTTGAGCAGCACCACGTCCGCAAGGCGCGCCTGGACCTTGGGGTCGCTGAAGGTGAAGCGCTCCATTTCCTTGCACGAGACGCACCAATCCGCATAAAAGTCGAGCATCACCGCGCGCCCCTCGGCCTTGGCCGAAGCGAGGCGCGCGTCGAGTTCAGCGACGTCCTTGACCTTCTCGAAGCGAAGCCCGGTAGGTGCCGCCGCGGCCGCCGTTCCGCTCGTACCGGTCGCCCCACCCTTGAAGACGTCGAGCGGCTGCAGCACGTCGCGGCTGCCCGCGAGCATGCCCAGGAGCAGCGCCAGGCCGCCGATCAGGAGCACGACGCCGAGCCCCTTCCACAGCCGCGACCAGCCGCTCGCATGCGACGGCAAGGGGTCGAGCGCGTGCAGATAGATCGCTGCGGCGATCAGCAGCAGCGCCCACAAGAGCATGTGGATCCAGGCCGGGATGATCGGCGAGATGAGGTAGATCGCGATCGCGAGCATCAGCACGCCGAAGAAATACTTCACGGCGGTCATCCAGCCGCCTGCGCGCGGCAAGAGCGCGCCGGCCGACAGGCCGACCAGCAGCAGCGGCACCCCCATGCCGAGTGCGAGCGCGAAGAGTGCCACGCCGCCGAGCGTCGTGTTGCCGGTCTGCGCGATGAAGGCGAGCGCGGCGGCAAGCGGGGGCGCGACACAGGGCCCGACGATGACCGCCGACAGCGCGCCCATGACGAATACGCCGAGAAAGCTGCCGCCTTTCATCCTGTTGGATGCGTCCGAGAATTTGCTTTGCAGCGCGCTCGGCAACTGGATCTCGAAGAAGCCGAACATCGACAGCGCCAGCAACACGAAAATGCCGGCGCCGATGCCGAGCGCCCAGGGATTCTGCAGCGCGTTCGATAGCAGCGTTCCCGAAAGCGCGGCCGCGACGCCGGCCAGCGCATAGGTGATCGCCATGCCCAGCACATAGGCGAGCGAGAGCAGGAAGCCGCTGGTCTTGGTGAGTGTTTTCTTCTGCCCGGCGATGATGCCTGACAGGATCGGGATCATCGGGAACACGCAGGGCGTGAGCGCGAGCAGCAGGCCGAAGCCGAAAAACGCCGGAACCACGGCCCAGAAGCTGCCGCCCTTGAGCACGCGCTCGATGCGCGAGGTGTCCGATTCCCCGCCGCCGGCACCGCTCGGCGCGGCGGCCGCCTTGCCGGTCGCGGACAGCGAAAACTCGCGCTTGATCGGCGGATAGCAGACGCCGACCTTCTCATTGCAGCCCTGCCAGCCCGCCTCGATGACGAGCACTTCGTCCGCAGCGAGCGCGCGCGAGAGCGTCAGATTTGCGGACAGATCGCGGTGATACACCTCGGTGCGGCCGAAGGTCGGATCGTCCTTGACCTCGCCCGGCGGCAGTTCGCTCTTGCTCACCGACACGCCGGCCGGCGCCTTCACCGTGTAGGTGAACTTGTCGCGGTACAGATAGGTGTCGGCGGTCAGCGTGTAATCGAATCTGACCGTCGTCGCCGTCGGCATCGTCGCCGCGACGAGAAACGCCTCGTCGGGTGGAAGCAGTTGCGGCGCGCCGCCGTCGCCCATCAGGCTGCCCAATCCCCCGGCGGCGGTGGCCGACGCGACCGGCGCGAAGCGCGCGGCAGGCGCTGCCGGCAGCTTGATCGTCGTGCTGACCGTCTGCGGAACGTAGCAGAGCCCCGCGTCGGCGCAGCCTTGCGAAACCGTCTTCAGCGTAACCGTTGTCGCGCCCGGATCGGCTTTGATCGGCAGCACAATGCGGACGTCCTTCTTGTACGTTTCAACGCGACCGAAGTATTCGTCTTCCTTGAGCGTGCCCGGCGGCAAGCGCGCCGGCCCCAAAGTCGCGCCTGCAAGCTCGAACTTGAACTTGTCGCGGTACATGTAGTAGCCGTCGGCGATTTGCCAGCGCGCTTCGAGCGTGTCGGCATTGAGCGCGCGCGCGGAGAACTTGAACGCCACGTCGGGGTCCAGAAACTCTTCGGCCTGCGCGGCGGGAAGATGCGCGAACACGATCCACAGCAGCGGGAGCGCGCCCAGCAAACGGATCCACTTAGTCATGCTTTTCAGTCTCCTTGGCCATCCAGTCGAGATAAGCGGGCAGGCCGTGTGTTATCGGTAAGGCGATGAGTTCGGGCACGGCGTAGGGATGCAGCGCGCGGACCAGGGCTTCGATCTCGGGATAATTCGCCGCGCAGGTCTTGATCAGCAGCGGAAACTCATCGGCCGTCTCCACCGCCCCCTGCCAGCGGTAGATCGAGTGGCAGCTGGGCAAAACGTTCACGCAGGCCGCAGCGCGTGCCTCGATCAGGGCGCGGGCCAGTTTCTCGGCAGATGCGAGATCGGGTACATTCGTCAAGACTAACAAAGGTTCCATGTCATGCGCTTTAGTTGGATCGTGCTACTTATTCTCTCGTTTCCGGTGCTCGAGGCCGTCGGCATCTTCTGGGCGGCCGACGCGATCGGCGCCTGGGTGCTGCTGTGGCTGCTCCTTGCGGCCGTCGCCGGCATCCTGCTGGTCCGTGTCGAGCGTGTCGCCTGGAGCGCGCGGCTGCTGTTCTCGGTACAGTCGGGCAGCCACCCCTTAGCCGCGCTCCTGGCCAGCGGGCGTATTCTCCTCGCCGGCGCGCTGCTTGTCTTCCCGGGTTTCATCAGCGACATCGTCGCACTGGTCCTGCTGCTCACGCCCGCGACATGGAGGGGACGCAAACGGCGTATCGAGACCCCCGGCGACGGCGCGCTCGAGGGCGAGTTCAAGCGCGAGCCGGACGACCTGCTGCGCTGATCAGGACCACACACCGAGGCCCTAGGCCGCGGTACGTGCGTGGACGATTTCGCGCAGCAGCGCGTCCGAGGTCGGATAGCGGTATTTCATCCGCAACTCGCGCGTAGTCCGCAGGTTCGAAAGCTGGCGCGACTCGCGCAGAAACGAGAGCAGCGCTTCCGAGAGAATTTTCTCCGCCTCGGCACGCGGCACGCGCGGCGGCCGCGGCAAATCGAAGGCGTCGGCGCAGCTGTCGAACCAATCGCCCATTTTCAGAGGATGCGCGTCGACCGCGTGATAGATGCGCTGCGCCCGGCCGCGGAATAGTGCGGCCCAGGCAAGACGCGCGAGGTCGTCGGCATGGATGTGGTTGGTGTAGCTGTCGTCCTTGCTGATCAGTGCAGGCGTGCTGCGTCTGATCCGCTCGAGCGGCAGACGGTCGGCGGCGTAGATTCCGGGGGCGCGCAATATCGTGATCTGAACGCCACGATGCCGTCCCCACGCGCGCAGCTGGCGTTCCGCATCGACCCGTCGAACTGCTCGGGCGTTGACCGGCGCGACGGTGCGCGTCTCGGCGACCCAGTCTCCTCCGCAGTCGCCGTAGACGCCGCTGGTGCTGATGTAGACCAGGGCGCCGGGCTTGTGTCGCCCGAGCGCGTGCAACAGATGCGCGGTGCGCGAATCGCACCGACCGTCGCCCGGCGGCGGGGCGAAATGAAAGACGGCATCGACCCGCGGCAACCGTTTCAGGCTTGCCGGGTCGTCGAGATCGCCGATATAGGGTCGGACGCCGAGCGCGCGCAGTTCGGCTGCGCGCTCGGAACGGCGGACGAGGCCGATGAAGTGGGCTTGGCCGCTATATGTCTGCACCAGACGTTCGGCCACATCGCCAAACCCTGCTATCAAAATCGTTTTCATCGCTTACCTGTGGTCGCCGCCTGAAACCCTAGCTCAACAAGGGTGAAAACCCCGCTGCGCCGGGCGATAATCGCTCGTTCCTCGCATTTTAAGCTCACACCATGTCGCATCAAGTCACCATCCAGCCCAGCGGGCACCGATTCAGCGTCGAGGATGACGAAACGATCCTCGAAGCCGCTCTGCGTGAGGGCTTCTCGCTGCCCTACGGCTGTCGTAACGGGGCGTGCGGCTCGTGCAAGGGTACCGTTCTGCAGGGGGAGGTCGACTACGGCGTCTACCAGCCCAACGCGCTCAAGGACGAGGAGAAGGCGCGCGGCCGCGCGCTCTTCTGCCGCGCCAAACCGCTTTCCGACCTGACCATCGAAGCGCGCGAGATCGGCGCGAGCAAGGACATCATCGTCAAGACAATGCCGTGCCGAGTCGAAAAACTCGAGAAGCTCGCGGACGACGTCATGCGCATGCGCATCAAGCTGCCTGCCAATGAGCGTCTGCAATTCCTTGCCGGGCAATACGTCGATTTTCAGCTGAAGGACGGACGCGCGCGCAGCTACTCGCTCGCCAACGCGCCGCATGACGACGCCTTGCTCGAATTGCACATCCGCCACGTTCCCGGGGGGCTTTTTACCGACCAGGTCTTCTCGACGCTCAAGGAACGCGACATCCTGCGCCTGAAAGGCCCCTTGGGAAGTTTCTTCATCCGCGAGGATTCCGACAAGCCGATGATCTTCATCGCCGGCGGCACCGGCTTCGCCCCGATCAAGAGCATGCTCGAACACGCCTTTGCCGCACACATGGATCGCGACCTCGTGCTGTACTGGGGCGCGCGCGCGCGCAAAGACCTCTACCTCGCCGAACTGCCGCAGCAATGGCTGGCCGAGCGTCCCAACTTCAGCTTCATTCCCGTCTTGTCACAGGCGCAGCCGGACGACGCCTGGCAGGGTCGCACCGGATTCGTGCACGAGGCAGTGCTCGCCGATTTCCCCGACCTTTCGGGCTATCAGGTCTATGCGAGCGGAGCGCCGGCGATGGTCGACAGCGCGCGTGACAGTTTCGTGAAGACGCGCGGCTTGCCCGAGGACGAATTCTTCGCGGATGCCTTCGTCTACGCGGCGGACACGATCGCAGCAACATCGGCGTAAAGGGCGGGCGATGGCCCGTCGCATCAGCGTGCGCCGCGCTGCGCGCAGAATGCGAGACCGCGTCGCCTCACAACTCGCCCTTCGCCCCTGCGCGCATGATTTCGATCAGGCCATCGCGCACGGCTTTGATGCGCGTCGTCAGCCGCTGCTGCAGCTTCTTCTCGGCGGCAACCAGGTCGACGTCGATATCGGTCATGACCAGCCAGCCCTGACCGTCGGCCGCCTCGATCAGCGCGATGCGACAGGGCATGTAGACCGCGAGGTCCATGTTCATGTCGATCAACTCCTTGGCGGTGACCGCGTCGCAGAACTGGAAGATGGTGATGACGCGCTGCGGTTGTCCGGTTATGGCTTCCACCTGCTTCGACAGCGGCAGCTCCGATACCAGCTTTAGATTCAAGACGTTCGCGCGCAGCCGCATCGATTCTGCGGCCTCGTCGAGGCTCACGTTACGGTCGATCGGGATCTTGTAGACGCCCGTCTGCGCGGTTTGGACCGAGGGCTCGGGCCGCGGTGCCATGGCCTGTGCCGGTACGGAAATCAGTAAAGATGCCAGGGCGAGGCTCGCAGCGACCGGTTTGCGTAACATGGGAAGCCTCCGATAGAGGATTGGAACGGCGGCGTGCGCAGCGCTATCCGCGCACGCCTCCGATATGCCACAGGCCGTGCGTGCCGTTAAGTGCTTATTCGGAGCGGCACAGGGTCAGCGCCTTCTGATAATGCTGACAGGCTTCGCCGGACTGGCCGCTCTGCGTCTTGAGTTCGGCCATGCGGATATGTCCCTCCGCCGTCGGCGCGATGGCGAGGCTTGCTTCGAGATAGCTTTGCGCCTTGCCCCACAGTTGCTGCACGCTGCATAACTGCGCCAAGGCCAGCAAGAGGCGCGCGTCGCGCGGATGGGCATGCAGCCACTTCTCCGCCTGCTCGATTTGGCGCCTGGGATTGCTTCCACGCAGTTCTCCGTAGAGGGCCACCAGATCCTCGTTCCAGTCGCGGTTGAGCGCGGCCTCCAGTACGTCGAGCGCGGTGTCGTCGCCGCCGCGCTGCAAGAACGCGCGCGCGGCCGCCCGGGCCACCCACGGATCGAGCTTGAATTCGCTCGGGACCTTCTTCCAGTATTCCAGCAGCGCGCGGTCGTCCTGCGCGCGCCGCTTCAGGTTTTCCGCGTAGGCCATGCGCCGGTTCTGTGCGGCGATGCCCGGCTCGAGCGCGTTGCCGCGCATCAGCACATCGAGTAGCCGGTCGACCTCATCCCATTGTCCGGTCAACTGACGCGCCTTGAGTTCCAGGCGCAACAGGGCGGTATGTTGCGGCGCGATGTCCTTGGCCCGGTTGATCGCGACGAGTGCCGCGGCCGCGTCCTTGGCGTCGAGACGCGCTTCGGCCTCGAACAACTGGGCGGCAAGCTCGGCACCGTGCTCCGCCGCCTCCTGGATATGGCGCTCGCGCTGCACCGTCGCGCGCATTTCCTGCGCCGACCGTGCGGCGAACACGCGTGCGACGCCGAGGCGGGTCGGGTCGCCCTGCCACGAGCCGAGCGACTGCTCGGCGTCCTGATAGCGGTATTCGGTATAGGCCTTGAGCCCGCCGATGAAATTTTCGTCTCTTTTCTTCGCGGCCCGGCGTTCGCGCTGCGCCCGCACGATGCCGGGCAGATTGAGCGTGAGCGAGGCGATG